>NZ_JBEYXD010000010.1:0-210179 GCF_040644975.1 Streptomyces sp. NPDC046900
GCCGCTTCCGCCCTGCGCGGACGGGGATGCGGCGGCCGACGGGGCGGCCCCGCCCTCGCCGGACGACGCACTCGGCGAGGCCGTCGCGCCTGCCGGGCCCGAAGGCGAAGGCGACGCTGACGACGTGGGCGACGCTGACGACGTGGGCGACACGGAGGCGGACGGCGTCGTACCACCACCACCGCCCTGTGAGTCCTTGCAGTCGGTCCAGAACACCTTGTGTTTGGCGGCGCCCTTCTCGCCGTCGAAGTTCCAGAACAGCTTGTAGTGCCCGTCGGGAAGCGACAGGTCCGCCGTGCGGCCGTGACCCTGGCCGTCCAGGGTGATGGCGCCGGCCTTGACGGTCTCGCCCTTGGTGGCGGCGGTCGGAGCCCAGGCCTCGATGTGCCAGTCGACCTTCTGGACCGCGTCGAAGCCGAAGGCGTCGAGGTAGAACGTGCAGACGTGGGGCTCGTTGCGGCGCAGCTCCTCGCCTGTTTTGGCGTCGTGGATCTTCACTGTGCCGTTGTCACCGGGAGCGGTGGCGTGCGCGGCCGGCGCAAGGAGCAGCACGGCCGAGACGCCGGCGGTCAGCGCGCCGGCGCGGATAAGGGTACGCATGGGGCAGGCCCATCTTCGAGATACGACTGGAAAGATGTGGAGGGGGCAGCCCAGCATCCAGTCCCGCCTGACGACGGATCAAGCACGAACAGACAACGAACAGACCTATCACCGACGTGGGAGCCATCCCCGGGACCCCGCGGGCGTCCCGCCGTGTGGAGGCGCCATCTCGGCAGCTCTCGCCTCAACTGGGCATGCCGGCTGCTATGCCCGTCCAGCCGGCATCGCCGCCTTTCACCAGGACGATGATGTCGCCGTTGGGCCTGCCCATGACCGGGTATCCCAGGGCGGTCATCAAACCCGAGACGGCAGCCTGCACCGCAACCCGCATGCCATCCCTGCAATCACCGCCAAGCTGGTCAGCAGCCGGCGCAGCGAATCCGTCAGACGTCGCCCAGGCGACCAGCACACCGGCAGGGGGCATCGTGCGCTGAGCGGTACCTCCCCGCCATGGCGACGAGGCCGGCCGCCCGGCAGAACCCGGACCGCCCCTCGAACGGGTCCTCACCAGGTCATGTGCACGAATTCTTTACCCCGCCCATCACATGTATCACATAGGCTGCGGCCGCCCCTCACACGCTTTCATGGCGCAGACGCCGCTCCCTTTCTTTTCGTTCCAGGGGGTTCGAAACCACCGTGCGTATACGCACTCTCCCTGCCGCGACGGCGCTCGCGGTCCTCTTCTCCTCGGCCGCCCTCGCGGTCGGATCGGCCGCGCCCGCGCTGGCCGACAGCAGCACGCTCCTGCCGGTCAAGTCGGCTGACGACATGGTGGTGGACGGCGTCCACCAGCGGGTCTTCATCAGCGATCCGACCAGCGGCAAGGTCGTTGCCACGAACTACGCGGGCACGGTCGTCGGCACCGTCGACTCGCTGCCCGGCGCCAACGGCCTCGAACTGTCCGCCGACTCCAGCACCCTCTACGCGGCCGTGCCGGGCGCCGACGCGGTCGTCGCCATCGACACGGCCACCGTCACCGAGGCCAAGCGTTATGCGACCGGCGCCGGCATCGACCCGGAGTCCGTGGCCCTCGCGGGCGGCAAGCTCTGGTTCTCGTACGGCGCCTCCGGCAACGGCAACATCGGCTCGCTCGACCTGAGCGGCACCGACCCCGTCGTGGCCGTCGGCCAGGACACCAGCCGCACCTGGTACGACGCCCCGATCCTGGATGCCTCCGCCGGCGCCCCCGGCACGCTCGTCGCGGGAGCACCCGGCCAGAGTCCGGTCGAACTCGCGGTGTACGACGTCTCGTCGGGAACGGCGAGCCGCACCGCGTACGCCTTCGACCCGGGCAACACCGGCGGAGGCAACCTGGCGGACCTCGCGGTAACCCCCGACGGCAAGGACGTCGTCACGGCCAGCGGCTCCCCGTACTACCAGGCGGTGTACAAGCTTTCGGACCTGTCGGCCGACGGCATGTACCAGACCAACTCCTACCCGAACGCGGTGGACATCGCCCCGGACGGCACGGTCGCCGCGGGCACCTTCTCCTGGTACGACCCGGACGTCCACGTCTTCAAGCCGGGCGTCTCCACGCCCGTGCGGCAGTACGACTTCCCCAACACCGGTACCAGCAGCGGCTCCGACACCCTCGCCGCGCGTGGCCTCGCCTGGGCACCGGACGCCGGCAAGCTGTTCGCGGTGTCGTACAACGACGCGAACGTCTACTCGCTGCGCGTCTTCGACGACCCGACCAAGACGGCCACCACCCTGACGGCGAGCGCCCCGGCCACGGGCACCCGCGGCACGGCCCTCACCCTGACGGGCAAGCTGACGTCCTCCGCGCCGTTCCCGGCCGGAACGACGGTGTCCGTCACCCGCACCGACGACGAGTCGCCGAACGGCAAGGCGGTCGGCACGGCGACCGTCGGGTCCGACGGTTCGTACTCCTTCACCGACACCCCGCCGGCGGGCGGCAAGGTGACCTACGGCGTCTCGTACGCGGGCGACGCGGACCACGCGGGCTCCACGACCACGGCCTCGGTGAACGTCGCCCGCACCGCGACCACGCTGACACTCACCAACAACGGCAAGGTGTACGCGTACGGCAGCAACGTGACGTTCACGGCGCACCTCGGTGCGACCTACAAGAACCGCACGGTCGAGATCTGGGCCGACCCGTACGGCTCGGACAAGCCGAACACCCGGGTCAAGACCGGCACGGTCGACTCCCACGGAAACCTGTCCGTCACCCTCCGCCTGACCCGCGACACCAAGGTCACGGCGAAGTTCACGGGCGACACCCGGTACGCGCCGAAGACGACGACCAGCACGGTGGGCACCAAGGTCCAGGTCTCGACGTCGCTCAGCGGCTATTACACGAGCAAGTACGCCTGGAGCCAGACGTACCGCTACTTCCACCAGTCCAAGGACCCCGTCTTCAACACGACGATGACGGCGTACCCGCACCGCAAGTACCAGGTGCAGGTCCAGGCATACGTGAACGGCGCTTGGAGGACCACGGACACGGAGTACTTCGCGCTCTCCACCCACGGCAACGACTCGGTGGTCCTCACGGGCACCCCGCCGAAGGGCGTACGGTTCCGGATCCGGTCGTCCTACATCGACACGTCGTCGGGCGACAACGTGAACACGACGACGTACGGCGGCTGGAAGTACTTCATCTTCACCAGCTGACGCTGCGCTCGGCTTCTCCGCCGGTTCAGAGGGCCGGACCACGAAAGTGGTCCGGCCCTTTGGCGTTCATCCCTCTCGGTTTCCGTCTCGGTTGGCTTTTCGGCTCTCTTCGGACAGCTCCCCGAGGGCATCTCCGACTTGTTGGGCGGCCTTTCGGAACATGGTCCCCGTCACACGCATGTACGGGGCCTCCCATCCGCGCGGCTCCCCGGGCTCCCGATCCATGAGGTCAGGCTTGGCGCTTCCACGACGGGTCGCGGCCCGCCAGGCCCAGAGCACGATCAAACAGCGGCGCGGTCGGCGGCACGGTGACCTCGGGGCCGTACACCCCGTACTGCCTGGCCATATCGGCCTTTTCGGTGATGTCCTCGTACAGCGCGGCCGCGAGTGCGTCGTCCACGTTCAGCTTCTGCCCGGTGGCCACCGCCAGGTCCCAGCCGTGCAGCAGCCATTCCCCCAGCACGATCCCACCGATGAAGCGGGCCTGCATCCGGCTGCTCCCTGTCATCGCCGTCTCGCCGTCCCATGCCTGGGGATCGCTCCACACGGCGGCCGTCGCCGCCGACCGGGCGGCATACGCCTCGGCCCACCCCGCCTCCGCCGTGAAGTCATGGCCTTCCGCCACCTGACCCGGCCGGTCCTGCGGCGGCTGTTTGAGTCCCGCGGCGTACCCCCGCACACCCGTCAGAAAGATCAGGTGATTCACCAGCGCCCCGACCTTCAGCTCCGGGCACGGTGTCCGCCCATCGAGCTGGTCCGGTCCGATTCCGCACACGATGTCCACGGCCGCCTCCGAGGCCCGGGTCATCACAGATCTCAGCTCCATGCCATCCCTTCTCGCCTCTTTCCCGCCTCACGTCAGAACACAGTGGGCAGGACGACGATGCCGAGTCTTGAACGAACGCGACAAGGGGGCATCCTCAACCTTCACACCGCGGCCGAGCGTTCCGGCTCGACCACGCACCGGCCCCGCCGGACCTGACCCCGAACCGAGAACCTCAGTAGCCGACGGGGCCCGGCCGGGCCCGGGCCCGGTCGCGGAACCACGCAGCCGCCCCCACCAGCACCGCCGCCCCCACCCCGTACAAGGGCAGCCACAGAGTCGTCGTGGCCGCCAGGCACTCGGCGACGGCCTTGCGGGCCTGGGTCCCCCGCGCGAGAGCCAGGGCGGCGCCGTCACTGCCGGCCAGGTTGCCCAGCGCGGCCTTCACCTGGAGGGCCTCGTACCTGCCCATCAGATCGCACTCGCTGCGCGTGCCCGGCACCGGGAACAGCCAGGCCCGGCGCTGCAGCAAGGGAGCAAGTGCGATCGCCACACACAGGCCGACGACCAGCGCGTACGCGCCCAGGCCGCGCATGTACGCCGAGCGAATGTCCGGCGTCCACGCCGCCCGTCGCTGGAAGGCGAGCATCACCGCGAGGAGCGTCACCCCGATGCACGTGGCGAACCACTGCCACGAGCCCTGGGCGAGCGCGAAGGTCAGCACCGCGGCGAGTCCGATGCCGATGACCCCGGGACCGGGAACGTCATCGCCTGCTGCGACGGATGCCGGCCTCGGGGTCACTCGGGGGCTGGGATCACTCACGTGCTTCTCCTGCAGGGGGAGGCATCAGCATCCGCCGCGGGCCGCCGCGGCCCTGGTCACCATGCCGTACGGGCCCGGCGCCTCGCCCGGATGGCTCGCACCTGGTCGGCCGCGCGGGCCACTGGCCGGGGCGCGCCCGGGCCGCCTCTTCAGGGTCACGCCCTCGGTGTCCTGAGCCCGCATCTTCTGAGCGCTCGGCTCCGCTCGGGCAGCGGGACCCCGGCGTGGAAGGGGCCCGGCGACTCGTCCGGGCCCCTTCGTTGTGCTCAGGGCGCCAGGGCCACCCCGTCGGCGCCGGGTGCGGACTCGGTGCCGTCCGTGTACTGGGCTGTCACCCAGTAGAAGTGAGTGGTGCCCTTGGCGGCGCCGGTGTCCTCGTAGGAGGTCCCTGTCGGGGCCGCCAGCTTCTCGTACGTCTTGGCGTCCGAGTTCCAGCGGTAGACCTGGTAGCCGGTGGCGTCGGTCACTGGAGACCAGGACAGCTCGACGCCCGCCTCTTCCGAGGTGGCCGTCAGCTCTATCGGCGAGCCCTCCGGCGTCGCCACGCTCGGCGTCATGTCGAGCTCGGTCGCGGTCACGACCTGCGCCTCGCCGGTCGAGTCGAAGGAAGAGTTCCAGGCGTCGTCGACGGCGTCGACGATGAAGCAGGATTCCTCGCCGTCCGGGACGGTGGTGTACGCGTACGAGGTGGTGTCGGCCGACACGTAATAGCCGGGGTAGAGGGAGCACACCTGCTCCTCCTCGTCCCCCCACAGCTCGCCCCGTCGGACCACGTACCTCGCCAGGTCGGCGGTCGGGTTGGCGTCCCAGTGCACCTCGAAGCCGTACTCGGTCGGAGTGACGGTCACCCCGGTGACGGCGGAGGGCGGGGTGAGGTCCCAGAGCGTGCCGCTGGCGGCGACGGACCGCGCCGACTCGTTGCCCGCGGCGTCGAGAGCCGTCACCCGGTAGTAGTAGGTGGTGCCCTCGGCGGCCGAGGCGTCCACGTACGAGACCTGGGCGGTAGCGCCGATGCCGATGTAGGTCCCGTCCGCGCTGGTCGCCCGGTACACCCGGTACGACGCCGCTCCTTCGACCGCACTCCACCGGACCCGCAGATCTTCCGGTTCCCGGGCGATGCTCAGTCCGGTCGGCGCGGGCGGCGCGGTGCGGTCGACGGTCGTGACCGCCTGATCGGCGGTGCCCGTCGACTCGTTGCCCGCCTTGTCGTAGGCGCGGATCTCGTAGTAGTACGCCGCGCCGGTCATCGGCAGGCTCGCGTCCGTGTACGTCGTGGCGGTGGTGGTCGCCAGCCTCGTCCAGCCGGCGCTGCCCTTCGGGCGCCGGTAGACCCGGTAACCCGCCAGGTCCATCTCCTTGTTCTTGGACCAGGCGAGCTTGGCCTTCCCCGTAGCTTTGTCGTACGACACGGAGGTCCCGGTCGGGGTGAGCGGCCTGACCTTGTCGACGGTCGCGGAAGTACGGGGTGAGTAGGCGAACTTGACGTTCGCCGCCCCGGTCCAGTTGACGTAGTCGACGCGGAGGGTGTGCTTGCCGGAGGGAATGGTCAGGTTGACGGTCTTGGAGACCGTCGACGAGACGTTCTTCCACAGGTCGATCTTGCGGGTGCTGTCGAGGTAGACGCGGATGCCGTCCTGGGCCGACGCGGTGAGGGCGAAGGGACCGCCGGAGCCGAAGTCGCGCGTCAGTGTCCAGCGGACGGAGAAGTTGTTGGACGGCAGGCCCGAAGCGGGTGCGCCCGTACGCCAGTTTTCGCTGATCGTGGAGTCGCAGTCGGTCTTCTTCGGTGTGCCCGAGAACGTGGTGTTCGCGAAGAACTGTCGTTTGTAGACAGGGGAAGTGCAGCTGACGGCTGCTGAGGCGGGCGTGGCGAGCACGGTGAGCAGACCGCCCGCGGTGGCGAGCACGACGGCGCCGGCGGCCGTGGAGGTCGTGCGTCGTCTGGCTGAGTTCATTCGGTCCTCTGATCGGATCAGGACGCGGAGAAGAGCGTTCGTGATCACGACACGCGAGGCCGGGAAGAGGTTGTACCGATCTTTACGGTCCCACGACCAGGGCTTTACGCCGCGCGTCCGTGCGGACGGCACGCCTCGGCTTACGGATTCCCGGACGCGGACGCCGAGGAACTGATCGCCACTCGCGACTGGTGAGTCCGGCCGAGGTCCACTTTCGCAACAGGCCCTGGGTACGTCGGTCGATGGCACAGGCGCCCCAGACCGGATCGTCCACAGCTACGCGAACGTCAGGCGGTGGCGTCCCTCGCGTCCGCGGCAGCGGGGAAAAGGCGTTGGACCGCGTGGACGACGGCCGCCCTACGGGCCGCCGTGTCGGGGTCGAGGGCCTGCTCGGCTGCCAGCCGGGCCAGCTCTTCCTGGGCGACCCAGGAGCTGGCGATCTGGTGGACGAGGGCGAGGACGTCGATCGGATCCCACGTCGGGTCCAGATACCCGTCCTGCTGCCCTGCGCGGATCTGCTCGACCTTGTGAAGGATGGCCGCCTGATAGGCGTCCTCCAGTTCGGCGAGGAAGGTCGCGCGTTCCAAGCGGCCCCAGTTGAGCAGCCGGAAGTGCTCGGGGTTGGTGTTGAAGTAGTCGAAGAGCCCGCCGGCGTACTCGGGCAGGTCGGTGGGGTCCATGGGCGTCGCCTCGATCACCGCCAGCAGCTCCCGGCCTGCGATGAAGGTGTAGAGCGCCTCTTTGCTGCGGAAGTACGCGTAGACGCGTTCCTTGCTGGTCCTGGCTTCCTTGGCGATCCGGTCCACTCGCGCCCCGGCGATCCCGTACTGGGAGAACTCTGTCTTCGCCGCGGCGGCGATGCGTGCACGCGTGGAGTCTGCGGGGCTGGGGGCGGTCATGATCCCAGAATATCAAACCAAACGGTTCGGTTTGACCCCGGATCCGACCCGGAGTACGGTCCAAACCGAACCGTTTGGTTTGGGCCCATTGGCACGGCAACTGACCGGACCGGACCCATCACAAGTGGCAACGCATCCAGAGGAAGCACCGCATGAGCACGTCTTTGAGTTCCTACGTCAGCCTCGGCCGCTCCGGGCTGCGGGTCAGCCCGTTCACCCTCGGGACGATGACGTTCGGGGAGGACCACGGCTGGGGCGCCAGTGCGGAGGAATCCAACGCCATCCTGACGGCCTACCTCGAGCGCGGCGGCAACTCGATCGACACCGCCAACATCTACACCAACGGACACTCCGAGAAGATCATCGGAGACTATTTCGCGCGCCGTCCCGAGCTGCGCGACCGCGTGGTGATCGGCACCAAGTTCTTCGCCAACCTCTACGAGAACGACCCCAACGGCGGCGGCCCCGGCCGCAAGGCGATCGTGCAGCAGCTGGAGAACTCGCTGCGCCGTCTGCAGACCGACTACGTCGACCTGTACTGGCTGCACAACTTCGACCCGGCCACCCCCGTCGAGGAGACCCTGCGCACCCTGGACGACCTGGTCCGCGACGGCAAGATCCGCTACGTCGGCTTCTCCGATGTGCCGGCCTGGGCGACCGCCGAAGCGGCCACCGTCGCCCGGTTCCGCGGCTGGGCCCCGATCACCGCGCTGCAGCTGGAGCACTCCCTGCTCGAGCGGACCGCCGAGGGCGAACTGCTGCCCATGGCCGAGGCGATGGGCATGGGAGTGCTGGCCTGGAGCCCGCTGAAGGGCGGGTTCCTGTCCGGCAAGTACTCCAGTGCCACGACCGGCCGCGTGGACACCCGCCGCGCGCATCTGGTCGGTGAACCCAGCCAGAGCGACTACGTCGTCATCGATGCGCTCAACGACGTCGCCCGCGAGATCGGCGCCACCTCCGCCGCGACGGCGCTGGCCTGGGTGCAGAGCCGCACCCCGATCACGTCCACGCTCCTAGGTGCCCGCCGTCTCGACCAGTTCGAGGCGAACCTCGCCGCGCTCGACGTCACCTTCACCGACGCCCAGCGCACCGCGCTCGACGCGGTGTCCGCGCCCACCCTCAACTTCCCCGCGGAGAACAACCGGACCCTGGCGCGGATGCTCCAGTTCGCCGGCGCCACCGTCGACGGCACCCCGTCGATCGTCTCCCCGCTGCTGCAGGCCAGTCCCACTCGCTACTGACCCGGAGCCGGGCATTGTCACGGGCATCGCCCTACCCGTCGACGGCGGCTACTCCGTGCCCCGACCTCCTCCGCGCCGCCCGGCAGGGCAAACGAGGGTCCCGGCCGATCATCGGCCGGGACCCTCGTCATGTCGTGCCTTGTGCCCCGCCGCCGACCTGTGCCACGGGGCGGCGGGGCTGATGCGTGGGGAGGGCGTCAGGTCGAGGTGGGCGCCGCCGGGGGGTGGCGGGGACCGCCGCGTCGCCGATCCGGGATGTCGCGCCGCTCTCCTCGCCGTACACCTGCATTCAGTAGTACGAGGTCGCCCCGGCCTGTGCGGTGGTGTCCAGGTAGGACACCTCGGTGGCGGACAGGGTCGACGTCAGCTCGTCCCACACCTGGGTGGCGGGGTTCCAGCGCTCGACCGTGACCGAGGACGGGGCCGGGCACGAGTCGAACCGACAGGCCCAGGACCAGGTGAGCAGCACCCCGTCCGTGGAGCTGCTCGCGGCCAGGGTCATGGAGGTGCCGTAGCCGTCGCCCGTCCACGGCAGCACCGCCGCTTCGGAGCGCACCCCGCCGGCGTCCACGGCCACCACCGCGTAGTAGGTGCCGAAGCTGGGGCCGGGCGCGCTGGTGTCGGTCACCGTGGTGCCTGTCACGGGCTGGTCCTGGACCGGGGTGCCGGGGTGGGCGGCGTCCACCCAGTTCCGGTAGACGCGGTACCCGGTGGCGCCGGGGACGGGCTGCCAGGACAGCACCGCGTGGTCGCCGTCCTGCCGTGCGGCCAGGCCCGCGGGCCGGTCGGGACGTGTGGTGCCCTCGGGGTACGGGCGCACCGCACAGTCGTAGTCGGAGAAGTTCGAGCGGTTCCCGGCCGCGTCGACGGCGACCGTCCGGTAGCACGTGGGCACGCCGGCCGGTGCGTCGGCGTCCGTCCAGTCCGGGGACGTCGCCGCGGTGAGGTTCGCGGCCTTGATGAACACGGCGTCCGTCTCGGTGCGGCGCCAGACCTCGTAGCGGGCCGTGCTGGGGTCCTTGGCCGACCAGGTCAGCCGGATCCCGTCGGTGGTGCCCTGCGCGGTCGGCCTGCCGGCCGCCTGCGGACCGGGGCCGGGCTCGTCGGACACGTCGATCCAGATCGGGTCGCTGTAGGTGCCCTGGAAACCGCGCACCGCCAGGCAGTAACGGGCCTTTCGGTACGGGGTGGTGTCCAGGTAGTAGGAGTCGGCCGTGTCGTAGGTGACGGCGTTCGCGCACTGGCTGCCGTACGTCGTCCGGTACAGGTAGTAGCGGTAGGCCTCGGACGACGGGGAGTCGTCCCAGTCGAGCAGGATGCCGCCGCTGTCGTCGCGCGTGGCTGTCAGACCGGTGGCCGGGGACGGCCTGGGCGCCGCCGGAGGGGGCAGCCGCTTCAGCTGCACCAGGGTGCCGGAGGAGCGATTGCCCACCCGGTCCACCGAGACGACCCGGTAGTACGGGGTGGCGTCGGCGGCGATCGGGCCGTCGGTGAGGGTGCAGCGGACCTGAACGGCACCGGGGACGTCGGTGCACTGGGGAGTGCTGGGGCTTCCGGAGTCGGTGAACGGGCCGCCGGCGCCCGCGCTGCGGGTCACCTGGTAGCCGGCGAAGTCCTGCTCATAGCCGGGCCAGCCGTCGGTGACCCAGGTCAGGGTGGCGGTGGTGCCGCCGTCGGGTGCGGTGACCTCGGGAGCGGCGGGCGCGGCGGGCGGGGTGGTGCCCGGCGGCACCGGGCGGTTGACGGCGACCGGCGTGGTCCAGGCCGAGTACGCGCGAGGGGTGTAGGCGTCGATCACCTTGCCGACGGCGCGGACCCGGTAGTAGTGCGTCGCGCCCAAGGGCAGGCCGCTTTCGGTGAACTCCGACGGGACGAGCGGGGCGTTGCTGCCCGCGAGCAGGGTCCAGGGGCCGGAGGCCGAGGGGGCGGACTGCACCTGGTAGCCGGTGGCCAGGCCGTGCACGGGGCTGCCGACCGGGTTGTCGGCCCAGTCCAGCACGGCGTCGGCACCGCTGAGCCGGCCCTGGAGACCGGTGGGCTGCGCCGGCGGGTACAGGCCGGTGTCGGGGCGCAGCCCCGAGGCGATGTTCTTGGCGTACTCGCCGGGCTCGGTGGCGGCCGGGGCGGACTCGTTGCCGGCGGTGTCGACGGCGGTCACCCGGTAGTAGGCGGTGATGCCGATCGGGGCGTCCTTGTCGGCGTAGGCGTTGTCCTGGACGACCCGGGCGTCGGCGCTCCGGATCCTGGTCCAGGGACCGCCGGGGGACGTGGCGCGGTAGACGTGGTAGCCGGCGAAGGAGTCCTTGGTGCTGTAGTCGTCGTCCCAGCTCGGCCCCCAGGTCAGGTAGTTCTCGCCGAGGTCGTCGTCGGGGTCGGGCACGCCGTTGCCGTTGAGGTCGATGTCGCCGTAGCCATCGGCCCCCAGGTTGTCCGGTGCCCGCGGCGGGGTGAGGTCGGCCGGGACGGCCGAGACGTTGGCCGAGGAGCGGGACTGATTGCCGGAACGGTCCACGGCGGTGACGGCGAACCAGTACTTGGTGCCGTTGCGCAGCCCGGTCGAGGTGAACGAGCCGCCGGTCAGCAGACCGGAGCCGCTGATCCGGTGTGCGGTGTCGATCGCCACGGGGGTGCTGGTGGAGCGGTAGACCCGGTAACCGGCCAGGTCCGCTTCGGCGTTGCGGCCCCAGCTGACGGTGGCCTTGCCGTCACCCCTCGCCGCCTTGACGGAGGCGGGCGCCAGCGGGGCGACCTTGTCCGGGGTGGTCGGGGCGAGGCTGACGGCGACGTTGGCCGAGCCCGTGAACGCCACATAGTCGACCCGCACGGTGTGTGTCCCGGAGGGCACGGTCACCTTGACGCCGGCGTGCTGAGTGGAGGCGTAGTCGCGCCACAGGTTGACGTAGCGCTTGCCGTCGATCCAGACCCGGATGCCGTCCTGGGCCGCGGTCTTCAGCAGGAAGGGGCCGCCCCCACCGAAGTTGCGGCGCATCGTCCAGCGGGCGCCGAAGCGGTCGTTCGGCACGGATATCCCGGCGGGATGGCCCTTGCCCCAGTTCTCGCCGATGGACTTGTCGCACAGCGACTTGCGGGGTGTGCCGGTAAGGGTGGTGTTGGCGTAGTAGTCGGCCTTCCACACACCGTCGGCGCAGCTCAGGGCCGCGACCGGCGCTGTGTCCGGTCGCGCCTGGGGCGGGGTCTGCACGGTACTGGCGATGAGCGCGGCCCCGGCGGCGGCCGCGGTGACCGGCCACAGCAGCCGGTGCGGCGCTCGGGCGCGGGATTGCGGGGGAACGGGTCTGCCCATCCGGGGCGTCATCCCTCCTCAGGCCCGGCGCACCCGGTGCGGCATGACGGCTCGGGTGTCCACCGGGTGATCGCTTCTGCCGCCGGAATGATGGCATGCGAACAGCTATTCGCATGAAGGTTTCGTGCAGAAATCGTGTCCGCGTTCGGTAACACTCGCCGTGCGGCAGCGGGCTCTTCGGCGGAGCGGCGACGCGGTCATGAGCCGGGCGGACCGCACCCGGGTCCCTGATATCGACTCGCTCCCCGGGTGAGGCGCCCACGCTTACCGTGCGGTGTTATGAAGGGGTCATGAGGTTGTATCTCCGGCTTTTTCGGAGCTCGTCGTGTCACCTTCCACCGGACGCTCGCACAAGGGTCGCGTTTCCCTGTTGAACCCGCGCAGCATTGCCGGACAGGTGTTCCTCATCCAGTTCGTGATCGTCGTGCTGCTGGTGCTGGCCGCGGTCGCCGCCGTGGTGCTCCAGGCGGCGCGTGACGCGCTCGCTCTGGGGCGGCGGGAGTCGGTCGTCGCGGCCCAGTCCTTCGCCAATGCGCCCGGGGTGGCCAAGGCGTTCCGCAGCCCGGACCCGAGCGCGGTGCTCCAGCCGAAGGCCGAAGCGGCCCGCAAGAAGGCGAGCGTGGACTTCGTCATCGCCCTGAGCACAGAGGGAATCCGGTACACGTACCCCTACTCCGGTCAGATCGGCAAGAAGTTCGTCGGGAACATCGGGCCGGCGCTGCGGGGCCACACGATCGTGGAGCAGGCCGGCGGCCCGCCTCTGCCCGCGGGCCGGGGAACGGACGTGCAGGCGGTGGTTCCGGTGACCGACGCCCGGGGCAGGGTCGTCGGCCTGGTCTCCGCCGGGATCACCGTCAAGAACGTCACGCGGCTGTGGGTGCCGCAGCTGCCGCTCATCGCCGGGGCCGGTGCGGGCGCGCTGGCGCTGGCCACGGCCGGGACCTCGATCATGGCCGGGCGGCTCCGGCGCCAGACACGCGGACTGGGCCCTCCGGAACTCGCCCGGATGTACGAGCACCACGACGCGGTGCTGCACGCGGTCCGGGAAGGGGTGCTGATCACCGACGCCGACGGGCGGCTGGTGCTGGCCAACGAAGAGGCGAAGCGACTGCTGGCTCTGGACCAGGGCGAGCTGGGGCGTCCGGTGCACGAGCTGGGACTTCCGAAGGAGATCACGCGCCTGCTCGCGTCGCCGGGAACGGCGACCGACGAGGTGCATCTGGCCAGGGACCGCTTGGTGGCGGTGAACAAACGGCCCACGTTCCCCGACGAGGGCCGGGGAGGCAGCGTGGTGACCTTGCGCGACACCACCGAGCTGGCGACGGTCTCCGGACGGGCCGAGGTGGCGCGCGAGCGGCTGAAGCTGCTGTACGAGGCGGGGGTGCGGGTCGGAACGACGCTGGATGTGGGGCGTACGGCCGAAGAGCTGGCCGAGGTCGCCGTGCCGCAGCTCGCCGATGTCGTCACGGTGGATCTGCTGGACGCGGTGCTGTACGGCTGGGAACCGACGGCGGAGGGCTGGCGGCAGCAGCGGCGTGTGGCCCTCGGCGGTGATCACATGGTGCTGCCGGTGTACCCACTGGGGGAACTGATCACGTTTCCGACGGGCGCCCCGCAGATGTGGGCGCTACGGCTGGGCCGGGGTGTGCTGGAGCCGGACCTCAAGGAGGCGCGCGGCTGGCAGGAGCAGGACCCCGAGCGCACCCGGAAAGCCCTGGAGCTCGGGCTGCATTCCCTGGTGACCGTGCCGCTGCAGTCGCGGGGTGTGCCGCTGGGCGTGGCGAACTTCTACCGGATGGGGGACTCCCCCGCGTTCGTGCCGGAGGACCTGTCCTTCGCGGAGGAACTGGCCGCGCGGGCGGCGGTGGCCATCGACAACGCCCGGCGGTTCACACGGGAGCACGCGATGGCGGTGACACTGCAGCGCAGTCTGCTGCCGCGGGGACAGCCGGAACAGGACGCGCTGGAGGTGGCCTGGCGGTATCTGCCCGCGGAGGCCGGGGTGGGCGGGGACTGGTTCGACGTCATCCCGCTGCCGTGCGCCCGGGTGGCGCTGGTGATGGGCGACGTCGTCGGTCACGGGCTGCACGCGGCCGCCACGATGGGGCGGCTGCGCACCGCGGTGCACAACTTCTCCACGCTGGACCTCCCGGTGGACGAGGTGCTCGGGAACCTGGACGACCTGGTGGTGCGCATGGACAGCGAGGAGGGCGCCGAGGGCCAAGAAGGCGAGTGGGTGACGGGAGCGACGTGCCTGTACGCGGTCTACGACTCGGTGACGGGGGCCTGCACGATGGCCCGCGCGGGACACCCCGACCCGGTGGTGGTGTGCCCGGACGGGACCGTCACCTGGCTCGACGTGCCGGCCTCTGCCCCGCTCGGGCTGGGAGGCTACCCCTTCGAGACAGCGGAGCTGCGTCTGCCCGAGAACGCACAACTGGTGCTGTACACCGACGGCCTGGTGGTCGACCGTCGCCGCGACATGGACGTCGGGCTGCGCGGGCTGCACCTGGCGCTGGAAGGGGACGGCGAGCGGAGTCCCGAGGAGGCCTGCCAGGTCGTGATCGACGCCCTGAAGCCGGCCCATCCCTCCGACGACATCGCGCTGCTGGTGGCGCGTACCCGGCTCCTTCCCCGCTCGTACGTGGCCGAGTGGGAGGTGCCCTCAGACCCGGCGGTGGTGCCCTCGGTACGGGCGCGCTGCACGCAGAAGCTGCGGGAGTGGGAGCTGGAGGAGATGGCGTTCACCACGGAACTCATCCTCAGCGAACTGGTGACGAACGCGATCCGGTACGGATCTCCGCCGGTCGGGGTACGGCTGCTGAAGGGGCACTGCCTGATCTGCGAGGTGTCGGACGGCAGCAGCACCTCGCCGCGCCTGCGCCGGGCGGCGGCCACGGACGAGGGCGGGCGGGGGCTGTTCCTCGTGTCGCAGTTCGCACAGCGGTGGGGAAAGCGGTACACACCCGACGGAAAGGTCATCTGGGCGGAACAGACCCTGGACGAAGGCCCGTTCGCCGTCCCGACCCTCACACCGGTCGACGTTCTCCTGGAGCAGTTCGGCGAGGCCACCCTCTGAGCGCGCCGGCCGCCGGAGACCATCCGGCCGCCGGCGGTCTCGGCACATGCCGTCCCGCGCCCGCCACTGTCCATAAGCGGACGTGCCGTCGGGCGGGCGCGGTCGCGAACCGTTCTGCCGGTCAGCCCTTGTTGGAGCCCAGGGTCAGCCCGCTGACGAACTGGCGCTGGAGCACGAAGTACACGACCAGCGTGGGGATCGCGGTGAGCAGAGCGCCGGCGGCGACCAGGTTGGGGTCCGTGAAGTACTGGCCGGAGAGGTTGTTCAGCGCCGAGGTGATCGGCATGTTCTCACCGGTGGAGATCAGCACGAGGGCCCAGAAGAAGTCGTTGTAGATCCAGATCGACAGCAGGGTCGCCAACGCCGCCATCGCCGGCTTGCACAGCGGCAGAGTGATCTGCCAGTACAGCCGCCACACCGAGGCACCGTCCACCAGCGCCGCCTCCGTCAGTTCGTGCGGCAGGGAGCGCATGTAGTTGCTCAGCACGAACGCGCAGAAACCGGACTGGAACGCCACATGGATGAGGACCAGGCCGAGCGCGGAGTCGTACAGCTTGCCGCTCGGGGTGATGCCCGGGAGGTCGGTGAGCAGGTACAGCCGGTACAGCGGGGTGATGATGACCTGCTGCGGGAGGAGGTTGCCCGCCGTGAAGACCAGCAGCAGCGCGAGGTTGAGTCGGAAGTCGAAGCGGGCGACGTAGAAGGCGACGCAGGAGGACAGGAACAGCGTCAGCAGCACGGCCGGGACGGCGATGATCAGCGTGTTGCCGAAGTAGTGCAGCATGTCCGACTGCGTGAACGCGTTGGTGAAGTTTTCCAGACTCAGCTTGTCCGGCCAGGACACATAACCCTTGTTGCTGGTCTCGCTGTACGGGCGCAGGGCCGAGAAGATCGCCCACAGCAGGGGTGCCAGCCAGGCCAGGGCGGCGCCGGCGAGGAAGACGTGCAGCAGGATCCGGGCCGGCCGCACCGGGGCGCGCCGCTTGAGTGCGGCGGTGGAGGCGCTCACGATCGCCGCTCCTTCCGGAAGGTGGCCACCAGGTAGGGGATGATGACCGCGAGGGAGATCACCAGCAGGACCACGGCGATCGCTGAGCCGTAACCGATGCGGCTGGACTCCCCGATGATGTTGTTCGTCACCAGGATGGACAGCAACTCCGTGCCCTGGGCGCCCTTGTTGAAGACGAAGACGAGGTCGAAGGCGCGCAGCGCCTCGATGATGGTCACGACGAGGACGACCGTGTTGGTCGGCCTCAGGGTGGGGAAGATGACGCTCTTGAACGTCTGCCACTCGTTCGCGCCGTCCAGCGCGGAGGCCTCCCGCAGCGACGGGTCGACGCTCTTCAGGCCGGCCAGGTACAGGATCATCATGTAGCCGGTGTGCCGCCAGGACGCGGCGATGAGCACGGCCCACAGGTTGAGCTTCGGGTCGCCGATCCAGTCGATGTAGTGGCCGGGCTTGTTGGCCCCGATGATGCTGTTGATCAGGCCTGTGTCGGGGTTGTAGACGAGCTGCCAGACGAACCCGATGCAGGCCATCGAGATGACGACCGGCAGGAAGAACGCGGTCTGGTAGACACGGCTGAACCGGATCTTCTTGTCCAACTGCACGGCCAGGAACAGGCCGAGCGGGGTCGGGATCAGGATGAGCACCACGAACCAGATGACGTTGTGCTCGACGGCGGGCCAGAACTGCGGGTTGTCGGAGAACAGTTGCTTGAAGTTCTCCAGGCCCACCCACTTGATCGAGTCGAACCCGATGCCGTCCCAGGTGGTGAAGGCCAGCGCGATGGAGGCGAGGGCGGTGACCCAGACCAGGGCCACATGCAGGACCGTGGGCACGCCCGCCATCAAGGCGAGTGTGAACCGGTCACGGCGGGTCAGCAGACGCCGGTGGCTCTGGGTGGCCCGCTTGGTTCGGGAAGCAGCGCCCGGAGGCGGCACGGCGGCCGCCTCCGGGTTCTTCGTCGTCGTGTCGGTCGTCATGGCGCTGGTCACGAGGACGCGAAGATCGTCTTCTTCTGGCGCTCGATCGAGGACAGCAGGCTGTCGACGCCCTTGGGGTTCTGGACGAACTTCTGCAGCGCGGGCTGCATCACCGTGGAGGTGAAGTCCGGCCGGCTGTCGCGGTCCATGAACTGGGTGAGGGACTTGGCGCCGCTGATCATGTCGAACGCCTTCTTCTGCAGCGCGCTGTACGAGGAGGTGTCGGCCTTGGAGGAGGCGGCCACCACGCTCGGGTCGGTCTTGAGGTAGGTCTCCTCGGCCTCCGGGGAGCCCAGGTACTCCATCAGCTTCACGACACCGTCGTGGTTCTTCGGGGCCTTGCTGACCATGAAGCCGTCGGTCGGCGCCTCGACGGTGTCCTGACCGTACGCGGAGTCGATCTCCGGGAAGGCGAAGAAGTCGAGGTCGTCCAGGTCGGCCTGGTTGGTGAACTGCTGCGCCACGAAGCTGCCCAGGAGGTACATGCCGGCCTTCTTCGCGACCAGCGTCTGCGCGGCGTCCTGCCAGGTGCGGCCGAGGGCGCCGTCCTGGTGGTAGGGCAGGATCTCGGTCCAGTGGTCGAAGACGGCCTTCACCTTGGCATCGGTCCAGGACGCCTTGCCCGCCATCAGCTGGACGTGGAAGTCGTAGCCGTTGAGGCGGAAGTTGATCTGGTCGAACGTGCCCATCGCCGGCCACTGGTCCTTGTCGCCGAAGGCGATCGGGACCAGTCCGTCCTTCTTCATCTGCTTGCACAGGGCCAGGAACGCGTCCCAGGTGGTGGGGACCTGGTAGCCGTGCTGCTGGAAGACGCTCTTGCGGTAGAAGACCGCCCACGGGTACGTCGTCAGCGGCACGAAGTAGTACTTGCCGTCCTCGCCCTTGCTCAGCTTCTTCATCGCCTCGGGGAAGTTGTCCCCGATCTTCTGCCACACGTCGTCGATCGGGGTGGCGAGCTTCTTCGCGGCGAAGAACTGCATGCGGAAGCCGGCGAACCAGTTGAACACGTCGTCCGGCGTGCCCTGCAGATAGGAGTTGATCTGCTCCTGGAAGGTGTTGTGGTCCTTGGTGTTCACGTCGACCGTGATGCCGGACTGCTTCTTGAAGGCCGCGTAGACCTGTTCGAAGGCCTTCTTCGGCACCGCGTCCGAGGCATTGGAGCCCACGGTGACGGTCTTCGAGTCGGCAGCCGCGCCGCTGCCGCCGCAGGCGCTCAGCAGGGGTATGCCGGCACCGGCGAGGAGGGCTGCTCCACCGACTCCGCGCAGCAGGGAACGGCGGCTCGGGCTGGGGAGGGAGAGACCGGAGGGTGTCTGGTGCATGACGGCTCCTGGAGGGCAGGGTCGGCGATGACTGGCACTGGGGACCGGGTCAGAATCAATCAGAAACCAACTTGACCGAACATTGTGGCCGTCATCCCACTCGCATGTCCGGTGTACGTCAAGAGGTACAACGACCGTTTTGGAAACGTAATCGACACCGCATCGATTGCCCCCGCTGACGAGCGGGCCGCCCACAGGGCGTGCGACGCCCGCGTCCGTCCGGCATTTCGAATGGCCTTTCCGCAGGTCAGCGGCGGTCCTACGGTCGCCGAAGGACGCCGGACCGGGGCGGGGCCGCGAGCCGCGGCCGTCCGGGAGGCAGGCGAACCAAACAGTTTCCCGCACCGGCCACGGCTGACCCGTCACGAGTGGCGCTTCGTCAGATCCCGCTGCGGCTAGCCGATCCGTACCGTCCTCGACACCGTGACCTGCTCGATGTCCGACGTGCGGACCGTCACCTTCAACGTCCAGGTGCCCGGCAGCGGAAGGTTCAGCGCGTCCGCGGTCCAATAGCCGCCCCGGTCCCTCACCTTGGCATCCAGTGGACCGATGTCCCCCAGCTTGAAGGCCAGCCGCAGTTCGGGGACGGCCGCGATACCGCCGTCGGGACCGTAGGCCACCGCCTGGACCTGGTTCTCGCCCACCCGCCCCGGCGTCAGTTCGATCTGCACCTTGCCGTGCCCACCGGGCGTCCCCACGTCGAACGGCACCACCGTGGTGGCGCCGAGGGGCTGTTCGGCCGCGGTCTGCGCCGCCTGCGCCTCGGCGGCCGCCCGGCCCGGCTGCGTACCCGTCAGCAGGGTCGTGATCACCAGCACCACGATCCCGATCGTGATCTCCGCCAGCACCGAGCGGCGCAGGGCCCTCCGGTACGGCGCCCGGTCGCCCTCGGACGCCCTGCCCGGCCCGGAATCCGCGCGGCCGCTCTCCTCTTCGCCGTCCTCGGGTGTGGCATCCGGCTCGGTGCGCGGCTGCCGGGGGGCGCCGTCTCCAAGGGCCGCCTCCGCCTGTGCCCTCGCCGCTCCCACCGGTTCCCGCACCCGTTCGGGCACCGTCACGTCCGGCGCCGTCACCTCCGCCGGCACCCCGAGCCGTGCCGTCCAGCGGCGCGAGAACGCCGCCGCCGTGAGCAGCAGCACGACCGCGACCAGCTTCACGGTCAGCAACCTGCCGTAGGGCGTGGAGGTGAGCGCGCCGAGGGAGCCGAGGCCGCGCCAGGACTGGTAGGCGCCGGTGACGACCAGGACGGCGACCGCGGCGAGGGCCAGCCGCGAGAAGCGGGTCACGGCGGCGGCCGGGAGTTCGTCGGGTGCCCGGTACAGCGCCGTGAAGAGGGCCACCAGACCGCCCAGCCACACCGCCATCGCCAGCAGGTGCAGCACGGCCGAGGTCATCGCGAGCGGCACCTGGGTGCCCGCCGCGGCGTGCTCGGCCACCGACCAGGTGAGCGCGAGGGCGAGCGCCGTCAGACTCACGACCGCAAACCGCAGCCGGCCGCCGAGCACCGCGGCACCCGCCGTCCCGGGACCGTCGGCCGTCCGCTTCCCGCCCCGTGAGGGCGCCGGCCCCAGCCGCGCGGCGACCACCGCCGCCGCGCCCAGCAGCACCAGCCGAGCGAGCAGGGCCAGACCCGGGCGGCTCGTCAACGACTCGCGCAGGACCGACAGTTCGAAGGCCGTGGCCGGGCTGCTGCCGCGCTCGTACGGCCCCCGCAGCACCAGCAACGCGAGCGTGGACGCCAGCAGCGTCCACCAGCCGCCCACGAGCAGACCTCGGGCCGGCTCCACACCGGTCGCCATCGCGAACACGGTCACGCCGAGCAGCAGGGCCAGACCGCCGTAGGCGATGTAGCGGGCGATGTCGTAGAGCCGCACGGAGGCCGTGTCCTGGACCTCGTCGTACGGCAGCGCCGCGGTCGTCGCCGAGGGCTTGCCGACGGAGAAGGTGAGGGCACCGGACACCGGGTGGCTGTCGGCGGACACCACACGCCACGCCACGATGTACGTGCCCTGCGCAAGGCCGGGAAGGGTGACGCGGGCGGTGTCCGACCGGCCGTCGGCGTGCTCCTGCTTGCCCGTGTGGACCCTCCGGTTGCCCGGGTCGAACACGCGGATGGAGTCGTCCAGCAGGCCCACCGACTCGGAGAAGGTGAGCGTGACGGCCCTGGGCGACGCCTTCAGCACGCTGCCGTCCGCCGGGTCGGTGCCCTTCAGGGTCGCGTGCGCGGAGGCGGAGCCCGCGCCCGCGAGGAGCATCAGGGGCACCACGAGCAGCACGAACGCGAGGTGCCGCAGCCGCCCTCCGCGCGCGACCGCTCCCGCACGCCCTGCGCCCACGCGTTCTGCGCCCACGTCATGTCTCCCGTGTCGGCCGGTCCCGGGTCCTGGTTAGGTACGGACGGGACCCGCCGCGCGCTCAGCGCGGCGGCGACGAGGCACACCCGTACGTGCGTCACGCCATCATGCCGGGGAGCCGTGTCACCACGTCGGCCGGGCCGACACCCCGCCGTCCACCACCAGATCGTGGCCGGTGATCCAGGACGCGAGCGGCGCGGCCAGGAACACACAGGCGTCGCCGATGTCCTCGGGGCGCCCCAACCGGCCGGTGGGCACCGCCTGCTGCCACCGGCGCACCCCCTCCGGCCACTCCTCGGCCAGGCCCTCGCGGTCGATCAGACCGGGCGAGACGGTGTTGACCCGGACGCCGTACGGGCCGTACTCGAGGGCCGCCGACCGCGCGTGCATGACGACGGCCGCCTTGGACGCGCAGTAGTGGGCGTGCAGCGGTGCCGGGTTCCTGGCCTCGATGGAGGCGATGTGCGTGACGGTGCCGCCGCCCGCCGTTCGCATGACCTCTGCCGCCGCCTGGGTGCAGGCGAACACGCCGGAGAGATTGGTGTCGACCACGGCCTGCCAGTCGGCGGCCGTCATCCCGGCCAGCTCCTGGACCGGCTGCACCCCCGCGTTGTTGACCAGCGCGGTCAGCCGGCCGCCGCCCCACTCGGCCGCGTCGCGGACCAGACGCCGGCATCCGTCCTCGACGGTGAGATCGGCCCGCAGGACCACGGCACGGCCGCCCGTGTCACGGATGCGCGCCGCCACGTCGTGGGCCGCCCGGACCGAGGTGCGGCAGTGCACCGCGACCGCGGCCCCCTCCTCGGCGAACCGCAGCGCGATCCCCCGTCCGATGCCCCCGCCCGCCCCGGTCACCAGGGCCACCTGTCCCGCCAGCAGCCCGCTCACGACCGGCACAGCCCGGCGATCCGGGCCGCCTCGGCCGGGTAGCGGGCGGTCAACTCGGCTGCCTCGCCGTGCTCGTAGCCCTCGTACGTGAAGCCCGGTGCCATCGTGCAGCCGAACAGCGCCCACGCCCCGCCAGCGGCGACCCGTCCGCCCATCCAGGTGCCGGCCGGCACGGTGAACTGGACGTGCTGGCCTTGCAGGACCTCGGGGCCGAGGACGGCGGTACGGGCGCTGCCGTCCTCGGCGAGGAGCAGCAGCTCCAGCGGATCGCCGAGGTAGAAGTGCCAGACCTCGTCCGCCGGGAGGCGGTGCAGCGCCGAGTAGTCGTCCGGTTCCGCGGTCAGCAGGGCGACGATCGCGGTGCCCGCCGGACGCCCGTCGGGCAGCCGCGGCCCGGCCCAGGTCTGCCGGAACCGGCCGCCCTCGCGCGGGATCGGTTCCAGGCCGTAGTGCGCGATGAGGTCGTCAGGGGTCACGGCAGGCAGGCTAGTTGCCGGAGGCGGCCCGCAGGGTGAGGAACGCGAGCTGGGCGCGCTTCTCGGGCAGGTACACGTCCGGCAGGTCGACCTCGGGCAGCACGACGACCGGCCCGGCCTCGAAGCCCTGGCACAGGAAGCGGGCGATCGCCTTCTCGTTGCGCTCGTCGGGGTCGACGACGATCCGCTGCCGGTGGAGTCCGGTGAGCACGTAGGACGCGAAGACGGTGAGCAGGGCCGACGTCCAGCCGGCACGTGGACCCGCGGAGCCGGGCGGAGCGAGGAGGACGTGGACTCCCATGTCTCCGGGTTCGACCGCGTAGCACTCGCCGACCCGGTCGGCCTCCGGTTCGTAGGTCTGCAGAAGTGCCACCGGTTCGCCGTCCTTCACGGCGAGGAAGGCGTGGTGGGTGTCGAGGGTGGCCATATGGGCGTAGATCTCGGCCACTTGCTGCCTGGTCATTTTGTTCATGCCCCAGAAGGAGGCGCCTTCCTCGCTCACCCAGGCGTGGACGACGTCCAGATCGGCCTCGGGGTCCAAGGGCAGGATCCGGACGGTGCCGAAGCCGTCGAGGACCTGCTCGTGGACGGCCTCGCGGGCGACGGCGTTCGGCTCGGTGGTCATCGGCGTCTCTCCTTGGTCAGACGGTTCCAGTCGGTGACGACCGGGACGAGATCTCCCCTCAGCCACAAGGGGAGTTGGTCGCGGTGATGGGGCGAGTCCGGGACGCCGTCGGCTCCGAGGGGGACCACCCAGAGGCTGTCGTCACGCCGGGCGAGGTCCCAGACGTAGCGGGCCGCCGGGCCGCGTGCGCTCAGATCGGTCAGCCCGGGGACCGACGAGGTGCACAGAACGCAGTCGTGGTCGCCGGACAGACCCGGTTCGTCGTACGGCGTCCCCGTGAGCGCCCGCCAGGGAGCGAGTCGGTGCGTGTCGCCCCAGGTGCCCTGCGGCGGGTTCCCGGCGGCCTCCTCGATGGCCTCCCGCACGATCGCGGCACGGTCGATGCCGTACAACTCGTCCGCGCCCAGGAGGTGTTCGAGGGCGAGTCCGATCCGGGGAAGCAGGGCGAGCCAGGGCTGGAAGACCTCCGGGTAGGCGGGTGGGGCGGTGAGCCCGGCGAAGGCGGGGTGCGCCGCGAGCCGCCGTACGACCGCGCCGCGCACCGCCGCGTACACCGCCGCCTCTTCACTGTCCGCGCCCATGTGCCGGTCCCAGCGCAGCAGGCGGTCGCGCAGCGCGGCCGCCGCGGGGGTGAGGCCGTCGAGGTCCCGGAGGCGGTCCAGCAGGGGGCCGGCGGAGCCGAGGCGTGTGTCCATGTGGAGGGCCGGCATCTCCTGGGCGGACCAGGCGGACCGCTGCTCCAGCAGATGGCGGATGCGGGCGGCCCGGTGCCCGGGGGCGAACTCGACCCCGAGCGGGGCGGCCGGTCCGCGCTGGTTGGCCATGACGGCGATGCCGTTCTCCACCGTTCCGTAAGGGGTGTCATGCCGCCCCCGCCACTCGTGGCCGGGCTCCCAGGCGGGAACGAGCCGCGTCCGGTTGGCGGCGGCGCGCAGGGGCACCGTGCCCGCGACACGGTGCAGCACTCCGCCGTGGACGTCAGCCGCCAGCACCACGTTGACGGGCTCGGCCCACCGGTCGAGTGCCCGGTCCAGATCGGCGACGCGCCGGGCACGGAGGAGGGGAAGCAGCGCGCTGAATCCGAGGTCCTCGGTGACACGGGGCGGATGGCGCAGGGAGACGGCCAGGGGGATGTCCGCGTCGGGTCCGGTTCGCTCGGATCCGGATTCCTCCGGGCCGGCTCCCTCCCGGCCGGCTCCCTCCGAGCCGGTTTGCTCGGGGCCGCCGATGACGACCGGGCCGCGCTCCGTCTCGATCACCTCAACTTCGACGGGATCGCCCCCGGCGACCTCGACGGTCTCGACCAGCCGGGTCACGGCCCGCCATCGCCCGTCCGGGTCCAAGGCCTCGACACCACCGCCCGCCGTCCGCCGCAGGCGCTCGCGGTACAGGTCCTGGTAGTCGGCCATCGCGTTGGTGATCGCCCAGGCGACCGGGCCCGCGTGACCGAAGTGGGCGATGCCGGGGACGCCCGGGACGGCGAGCCCGACGACGTCGAACTCGGGGCAGGCGAGGCGGATCTGCTGGTAGACGCCGGGGTCCTCGATGAAGCGGTGGGGGTCGCCTGCGATGACGGCCTGCCCGGTGACCGTGCGCTCACCGCTCACCAGCCAGCCGTTGCTGCCCGAGGTGCCGGGCCCGTCGGCCGCGAAGAGGCCCACGGCGTCCTCGCCGAGATGCCCTACGGCCTCCTCGCGCCAGAGCTTGGCCGGGAAACCGGCGAACAGGATGTGGGTGGAGAGCCAGATGCCGAGAGGGTGCCAGGGCTCCCAGTGGCCGGGGACGAGACCGGTCCCGGCGAACTCGGGGTACGCCGGGTGCCCTCGCCCAGCCCGTCGTTGACCCCGTCGGCGTACGCGCGCACCCAGGCGGCGGTCTCGGGGTCCTGTCTCTCAAGGGCCGCGAAACAACGTCTGGCCGTGTCGTCGAGCCGGGCGCGGCGCGCGAAAAGGTCCCAGGCCAGGCCGGTTGCACCGAGGAAGGACGCCGAGGTGCCCTGTACGCGATGCCGCTCCACCTCCAACTGCCACGCCCGGTCCGAAGCGGTGACCCGGCCCTGGGCGCGGGCCAGGGCGAGCGCGTCACCGGCTCGCAGGTGCGGGATGCCCCAGGCATCGCGGTAGGTCTCGGTTGTCACTCCAGTGACCTTCTCTTTAGGTTAGCCTTGCCTAACTTATCGCGGAGATCGTACGCCAAGGGGAGGATCCGATGGGGCAGGGGCAGGGGCAGGGGCGCGGGTGGGAGGGCACCGTCCTCAGGCTGCTGCGCGCGAAGGACTTCGTGTGCACCGTGACGGACACGGAGGACGTCACGCCGCTCTACCGGCGCCTGTGCCTCACCGACGGCGGCATGCTCGCGGCGACCGGAGTTCACCCCACGATGTGGATACGGCTGTGGTTCCCGGGCGCGGGCCGGCCGCACCAGCGGGCGTACACCCTGATCGACCCGGATCCCGTGGCCGGCACCTTCGGCCTGGAGTTCGCCCTCCATGACGGGCATGCGGCCGACTGGGCGCGGGCGGCGAGGCCCGGCGACACCATCGAGGCGACGGTCCAGGGCTCCGCCTTCCAGCGGCCCGACCCGGAGCCCTCCCATGTCTTCGCGATCGCCGACCCGGCCTCACTTCCCGCGCTCAACTCCCTTCTCCACGCGCTGGCGGACACCCCCGCGACCATCTGGTTCGAAGGCGATCCCGACGGTCTGCCCGTGCGCACCGACCCGGCCCGGCACGATCTGCGTGCCGTCCCGCGCCAGGATGCGGGCGCCCATCTGGCCGCCGAGGTGAGGTCGGCGCTGCCCGCGCTGCTGACGACGACGCCGGACCCGTACGTGTGGATCGCATGCGACACCGCGACGACCCGGACGCTGAGCGCGTACGTGCGCAAGGAGCTGGGCGTCCCGGGGCGGCGGGTGAGCGCTCTGGGGTACTGGCGCGCAACCTGATCCCGCACGCGGGATCATCGGGGCATGGACGTCTCCCTTCACCTCGCCCAGGACCCCGAGGCCGACGCGCTCCTCGGGCGCAGTCCGCTCGCCGCGCTGATCGGGATGCTGCTGGACCAGCAGATTCCGATGGAGTGGGCCTTCAAGGGGCCGTGGACCATCGCGCAGCGGCTCGGCGCGGACGACCTCGACGCACACGAGATCGCGGCGCACGACCCGGAGGCCTTCGCCGGACTGCTGTCCGAGAAGCCCGCGGTACACCGCTACCCGGGCTCCATGGCCAAGCGCATCCAGCAGTTGAGCCAGTACCTCGTCGAACACTACGACGGGGACGCGGAGGCCATCTGGAAGGACGTCTCCGGCGGACGGGAACTGCTGAAGCGGCTCGAGAACCTGCCCGGGTTCGGCAAGCAGAAGGCGCAGATCTTCCTCGCCCTGCTCGGCAAGCAACTGGACGTGCACCCCACGGGGTGGCGCGAGGCCGCGGGCGCGTACGGCGAGGCGAAGTCGTACCGCTCGGTCGCCGACATCACCGGACCGGAGTCCCTGGCGAAGGTCCGCGCCCACAAACAGGAACTGAAGGCAGCGGCGAAGGCCGCCAAGGCGGGGGGACGGTAGGGGCGAGGCGGACGAGACCGTCGGGCCGGGGGCCGATAGGTCGGGGGCCGGTCCCGACAGGACCGGGAGTCTCCAGGCCTGGGCCGGTAGGAACCGGAGCGCCAGGGGCCGGGCCGGCAGGCCGAGGGGCCGGAGCCCGACAGGCCGAGGGACGGGGGCCTACCGGGAGCTGTCAGGCCTGGGGTCGGTAAGCCAAGGAACCAGAGCCGCCAGGCCAGGCCAACGAGGCCGGAGGCCCGGGAGCCGGGAGCCGCTAGGTCAGGGACCGGGCCGGCAGGACCCGGAGCTGTCAGGCCGGGTCGGCAAGGCGGGGGACCGGGAACCGGTGGAATCGGGGCCGGTTGGCGTCAGTCGGTTGGACCGTCCGGGGTGGCGGGGTGGCCCAGTCCGGTCCAAGCATGGACCATGACCGACGCACCGACCGGCTCCGCCCAGGGGCCCGAGTTCGACGACCGCCGTGTACACGCCATGCGTGACGCGGAGGCACCCAGGCGTTCGGCGGAGGACGTCGAGCCCGTCGAGGGGTTCCTGCACGTCCTGTCGCGCACCGCCTGGCAGGTCGTCCTGGCCACCGGCGTCGCCTCCCTGATCCTGGGAGTCCTGATCCTCGTCTGGCCGGGGCCGTCCCTGCTCGCCGCCGGGATCCTCTTCGGCCTCTACCTCATCATCAGCGGTGTGCTCCAGCTGGCGTCCGCCTTCGGCACCCACGCGGCCACCTCGCTGCGCGTCCTGGCCTTCATCAGCGGCGCCCTGTCGATCCTGCTGGGTCTGTTCTGCCTCCGCGGCCCTCTGGAGTCGATCCTGCTGCTGGCCCTGTGGATCGGTATCGGCTGGCTGATCCGGGGGATCACCCAGACCATGGCCGCGGCCCACGATCCCTCGGTGCCCGCGCGCGGCTGGCAGGTCTTCCTCGGCCTCGTCACCTTCGTCGCCGGGATCGTGCTGATCACCTCGCCGTTCAAGTCGATCGCCGTGCTCACCCTGGTAGCCGGCTGGTGGCTGGTCGTCGTCGGCATCGTCGAGATCTTCACGGCGATCCGGATCCACGGCCGGGCGAAGCAGATCCCTCGTACCGTCTGACCGTCGGACCAGCGTCAACGTCCACGTCCGACAGGTACGCCGAGCGAGCGGTTTAGCGACCGACACGATGAAGGGTGCTCGCGCAGCGGGCACATGACCTCCCGTGAGCCTCACCCCGCACGCCCCGCGCACCGCCGGACGGTGCGCCTGGGTGCGGGTGCTGGTGGTGCTCGTCGCGCTGCTCGCGGCGGGCGCGCACACCGGGGCGGTGGCGGCCCCCTCCGTCACTGCCTCCGTCGGTCAGGCGTGCGACGGGGAGTACGACGTACCCGCCTCGGCTCTCGGAGGCGTGCGTTCTCAGCGCACCGTCGCGTCCTCGCGACCGGGTCCGCGCCCCGGCCCCAGGCCGCACGGCGCCGGCGGCTTCCCTCCCGCCCCCACGCGCCAGGGCCACTCCCCCGCCCTCGGCGCCCTGCGCACCGTGGTCCTGCGCTGCTGACAGATCCGGCTCCCCCGACACGTCAGATCTGCCGGCACTCGCGAAGGACACAGTCATGCTCATCGACCCGTACGCGGTCCTGCACGCGCTGCTCCGTGCCGAAGCCGCACGCAGCACCAAGCCGCGACCCGAACCCGAACAAGAACACGAGGCCGGGGATGAGCCCCGGCCGTCGGCCCCGCCCGAAAGGGACAGCGAGTAGTACACCCGGCGGCCGCCCGCGGAACGGGCGGCCACGCCGGGCTTCCAGGGGTCCGGGCTGACAAGCGGACCGGCTTCCAGCGGAAAGGAACGTCTCCGACGAGCCCTGGCCGTCTCGGGTCCGCCGACCCGATCGGCCGGGGGTACCCCGTCGACCGGGGGCGCATCCGGGTTGTTCGTGGGGGCGCATCTGGGCGTTCCAGGGTGCGCGGAAGCGCTATCGAGTGCGCCCCGCGCGAAGCACTCGGGCGCACTCCGGCTGTGACCCGTCCGCGCCCCACTGCCGTTTTGCCCACGTTTACCGCAGCTTTTCCCGTGCCGTACTCCGTCGCCATGGCTGCGCCCAGAACGTCTTGACCGGTAGGCTTTCCGTGTGATCTTCAAGCGCATCGGAAACGGCCGGCCGTACCCCGACCACGGCCGGGAGAGCACCCGGCAGTGGGCGGACGTCGCGCCGCGCCCGGTCCGCCTCGATCAGCTCGTGACGACCAAGCAGCAGCTGGACCTCGAGACCCTCCTGGCCGAGGACTCGACCTTCTACGGCGACCTCTTCGCACACGTCGTGAAGTGGCAGGGCGACCTCTACCTGGAGGACGGCCTCCACCGCGCGGTCCGTGCCGCGCTGCAGCAGCGTCAGGTCCTGCACGCCCGAGTGCTCGAGCTCGACTGATCCCGGGTACGCCCGCCCCATCCGGAACGCGCTCCACTCTGCCCGGCAGGCCGCTTCATCCTTGCGACCGTTCCGCACTCCTGTGCGCCCTAGCCCGCTCGCGGGCGCCTCTTTGACCCTTTCGGGTTGGAGTGGGCAGCACCCAATGATCATCTAGTAGGCATTGCCGTCCCGGCGCACTACGCTGCGCCTCATGAGCATGCTGACTCCCCCCGGCATGGGCGGCCAGTACCGGATCACGGGGGACAAATACCCGCGCATGCGCCGACCCCGGCGCCGCGGCAGGCTGGTGTTCGCCATCGTCGCCTCCGCGGCCGCCGTCGGGCTGATCGGCTGGGGGAGCCTGCAGCTCATCGACGTCTTCACCGGTCGCGGCGGCAAGTCGTCGGCGTCCGGTGCGAAGGCCGACTGCGCGACGAAGGCGAGCCCGTCGCCCGCGGCGAACGCCAAGGCGCTGCCTCAGCCCGCCCAGATCACTGTCAATGTCCTCAACGCCACGCCACGCAGCGGCCTGGCCAAGGAGACCGCGGACGAGCTGAAGAAGCGCGGCTTCCACATCGGCACCGTGGGCAACGCGACCCAGGAGTTCGACAAGAAGGTCAAGGGCATCGGAGTGCTGCTCGGCCCCAAGGCCGCCCTCGACACCACCCTGCCGGTGCTCGGCACTCAGCTCGCGGGCGTCGACCGCCGCACCGACATCTCCCGCACCGGCGCGTCGGTGGACCTGATCCTGGGCGACAAGTTCAAGTCACTGAGCAGCAAGGCGGACGCGGACAAGGCCTTGGCCGCACTGACCGCCCCCGCTCCGGCGGCCGACAAGAAGGCCGGGAAGAACTGCTGAGCAAGCCGGCGCCGTACACGAACGACTGAACAAGCCGGCGCGGCACTCGAACCGCCGAGGAAACCGGCCCCGTACGCCAACCGCTGAGAGGGCCGGCCCGTACGCGGCCGAAAAGCCGAACGGGGCGCGGTTCCTCTACGGAACGCGCCCCGTGATGCGTGCCGAACCCCGCCTACTCCGCGGCCCCGTAGAGCCGGTCACCCGCGTCGCCCAGTCCCGGCACGATGTAGCCGTGCTCGTTGAGGCGCTCGTCGACCGCTGCCGTCACCACGGTCACCGGCGTACCCGCCAGTTCGCGCTCCATGAGCTCGACACCCTCAGGGGCGGCGAGCAGCACCACGGCCGTCACATCGTCCGCGCCGCGCTTGATCAGCTCCTGGATCGCCGCGACGAGCGTGCCGCCGGTCGCCAGCATCGGGTCCAGGACGTACACCTGGCGCCCTGAGATGTCCTCCGGCATGCGCGACGCGTACGTGGAGGCCTGGAGCGTCTCCTCGTTGCGGATCATGCCCAGGAAGCCCACCTCGGCGGTCGGCAGCAGCCGGACCATGCCGTCGAGCATGCCGAGGCCGGCCCGCAGGATCGGCACGACGAGCGGACGCGGGCGGGCGAGCTTCACACCGGTGGTCGCGGCGACAGGGGTCTCGAGGTCGACCTGCTCGGTGCGCACGTCACGCGTGGCCTCGTAGGCGAGCAGCGTGACGAGCTCGTCGGCGAGCCGACGGAAGGTCGCGGAGTCGGTGCGCCGGTCGCGCAGCGTGGTGAGCTTGTGGGCGACCAGGGGGTGGTCGACGACGTGGAGACGCATGTCCATAACAGTAACCGGGCCTCACGGCCCCGACGCGCCCCCCGTACGCACGCGCACGCCGGCCCGCTCGGCGGACCGTCCGCGCGCGACTCCGTCTGTGGCATCGAACCCCCCATCAGAGGGAAAGTGAGAGGGACACAACTGGGGTGGTGTGTCTATGTCCGACGGGGAGTCCCAAGAGGAGCCCGAAACGCTGAAGACGGATGCCGACCGCATCCGACGCAGGGCCCGGTTCCTGCGTGAACTCGCCGAGGCACGCGAACTGCGCGACCGCGTCCAGCCCCGCCGTGCCAAGGCCGCGCGGCTGCGTCACGCCGTGCGCATGCGCACCTTCCGCTGGTAGCGACTCGGCCGCCTTGGGGGTGGCCGTGCGGCCACAGCGCCCCGGGCCGCGTACGATCCGCAGGTGGCGGCAATGAGTGTGCTGGTGAGTGCACTGCTTTTGATCGGAGCAACCGCGGTCAAAACGGCCAGACACAGGGAGCCGAAGACGTCCCCTGAGCGCCTTGTTTCTGCCACGATTCCGAGTGGGCGGGGCTCGGAGAAGCACTCCCCGCCCACAACCTCCGCCGGGGGGAACCCCAACCGGCACGCCTATGACCAGTGGGAGAGTCACGGTGTACTTCGCCGCACTGCTCGCGCGCACCGAAGACGGGTGGGAAGCGAGCGACACAGAGCTCGACGATGTGGAGACCCTGTCGGACCTGACCGACCTGGCCCGCGACGTCTCCGTCGACGAGGACACGGTGCTCGTACTCATCGAGCAGGAGGACGCGTGGTTCGGCGTCGTCCGCCTGGACGGCGAGGACGACCCTCGTATCTACGTCTCGGACGCCGCGGCCGCGGCCCGCAGTTCGTACGGCGAGATCCTGCTCACCGACGAACTGCTCGGAAGGGAGCCCGGTGACGACGTCGCCGACCTGGACTCCCTCGACCTCGACGGCACCGAGGACGGTGAGCCCGACGACGACGCCGACGACGACGGGCCCACGGCGGACAACGCCGTGCCGCACGGCCCCGTCGGAGACAGCGAGATCCTCGACGACCTCGGTGTCAGCGAGAAGGAACTACGCATCCTGGACGCCGAGGACGCGCTCAGCTCCATCGCCGAAGCCCTGGGCGCCTCGGAGGTCCTGGAGACCGTCCGCTAGGGCCTCTGGGTGACCGAGGACAGGACGCCGGCCCCCGATCCGGTGCGCGACCGGTGGCGGGCCGCGATGCGGCTCGCCCTGGACGAGGCCGGGCGGGCCGCCGAAGGCGGTGACGTCCCGGTCGGCGCCGTCGTGCTGTCCCCGGACGGCGCGGTGCTCGCCACCGGTCACAACGAACGCGAGGCGACGGGCGATCCGTCGGGCCACGCCGAGATCGTCGCGCTGCGCCGGGCGGCGGCGGCGCTCGGCGAGTGGCGGCTGCCCGGCTGCACACTCGTCGTCACGCTGGAACCCTGCACGATGTGCGCGGGCGCGGTGCAGCAGTCCCGGGTGGACCGGCTGGTCTACGGCGCGCGCGACGAGAAGGCCGGCGCGGTCGGGTCGCTCTGGGACCTGGTGCGCGACCGGCGCCTCAACCACCGCCCCGAGGTCATCGACGGCGTGCTCGCGGACGAGTGCGCCAGGATTCTCACAGACTTCTTCCGGAGCCGCTGAGCCCACGCCGAGGACCACCGGAAACGGATTTCAGACCACGGCCCACCTTGGGGTAAGGTCTCCCTCGGTAGCGTGTCCGAGCGGCCGAAGGAGCTCGCCTCGAAAGCGAGTGTGGCGCAAGTCACCGAGGGTTCAAATCCCTCCGCTACCGCAGGTAGACGAGAGGCCCGGTCCGATGGACCGGGCCTCTCGTGATCTTCCGTCTCGGTTTCCGTCTCAGTTGGCCTGCGTTGCAGACGGTTCGACGCCGGCGACGACACCAGTGCCTGCCGTCACATACCCGCTATGCGGGTTCGTCCGCGCAGGGCAGAGCATGATCCGGGCTCGTTCATCGACGTTCGCCCCGGTGCGCCAGCCGTGCTCGCCGGGGATGCGCGAACGGCTCCGGAGGGCCGCGCCCGGGGATGAACGAGACGGAAACCGAGACGGGCTGCGGTCACGTACGGGCTCAACGCCTATGAACTCTGCGCCTTTGTGGTTTCCCAGGATGCGCGCGAAGCCGTGGCCCGCGGCGCAAGTCAAGTCGACACGCACATACCGCCGCGGGTGCCGATCGGACTGTCCTAGGCATCCCTGTCAGGCTGGACAGTTACCCCTTCCTCGTCGGTGAGGCGCTGCTGGCCATGGTGGCCAAGCCGCTGCATACCTGTGGCTGAATTGGGTGATACTTGGCATTTCGCCCTTAACAGGTGAAACTTGAGCACGCCGAGGGAACTGGCCAGAGGAAGTGGATCAAGTGGCGGTCAGGCCGGACGTTGCTGCTCTCTCCGAAGCCCACGAGCGGCTCCTGGCGGACATGCCAGTGGGGTCGCTTGTGCGCGATCCCATTCTGGCCTCCTGGCGAAGGTGCCGGTCCCTGGGTCTCAAGCCGGACCACCACGTGGACCTCCCTTACCAGCAGGACCCGGACGACGCCTACAGTCTCGCCGACGCCGCCCGCCCCGTACTCGAGACCCTGGGGTCCCGCCTCTCGGGTCTAGGGGTGACCGTGCTCCTGAGCGACGAACGCGCCCAGCTGCTCCACCGGCGGGTGGGCGATCCCGTGCTCCACCGGTATCTCGACTCCATCCAGGTCGCTCCGGGGTTCGCCTTCCCTGAGGAGATCATCGGCAATAACGGCGTCGGCACCGTCCTGGCCACGCGGCGACCCGCCTTCGTAACCGGCCGCGAGCACTTCACCGACCAGTTGGGCGGGACCGCCTGTGCGGGCGCGCCCGTGCGCGATCCCCTGAGCGGGCAGATCATCGGGGTGTTCGACCTGACCGGTCTGAGCAGTCACGCCGATTCCTCCATGTTGACCGTGGCCCTCGAGGCGGCCCGCGGCATCGAACAGCGGCTGCTGCAACGCGTCACCTCCCGCGAGCGCGCCCTGCTCCAGGCGTTCCACGAGGCCCGCCGCCGGACGATGGCCAACGAAGGTGTCGGGGCGGGCGTCCCGGCGACCGAGCCGCTCGACCGCCACGATCAGCGGATTCTGGAGGAGAGCGCGGCTGCGCTGATCTCCTCGGGGCGGACCGGTCTCGCCGAGGTACGCCTCCCGCGCGGGCGCACGGCCGTCCTCCTCTGCCGACCGGTCACCAGCTCCTGCGGCGTCACAGGCTTCGCCGTCGAGGCCGCCCTTCCTGCCGGTGTCCTGCGTCGCCTCGCCCCGGCGGCGCCCGAGGCCGCATCGCCGGTCGCCGCGCCCTGCCGCAGGCCCGCTGTCGTGACCACGCCTCAGATGGCGACCCCTGCCCCGGCCGGCCCTCCCGCCGAACCCTCCGCGTGTACCGGCCCATGGCTGCTGGCCGTGGGGGAGCCTGGGATCGGCAGGCTCGCCGTACGGGCCCGGGAGCGTCTGGGGCTGCTCTACGACGCCGGTGCCTGTGTGGGCACCACGCTGGACGTGACCCGGACCGCCGAGGAACTGACCGAGGTGGCCGTCCCCCGGTTCGCCGACTTCGCCGCTGTCGACCTGCCGGTGGCAGTCCTGCTCGGCGAGGAACCGATCCGCGTGGACGGGCCGCTGCGCCGGGCGGCGATCGCCGGTGTCCACGCGGGCTCCTATCTCCGTGCGGCGGGCGATCTGATCACCTACACCGCGTCCACCCCGCAAGCCAGGTCCCTCATGAGCGAAGAGCCGGTCCTGGAGCCGGAGCTGGCCAAGGCCGTGGGCTGGCTCGCCCAGGATCCGGTCCGCGGCGAGAAGATCCTGGGCGCCGGGGTCCACTCACTCATCACTGTGCCCATGCTCGCCCGCGGCACCGTACTCGGCGTGGTCAGCTTCTACCGCTCCCGGCTCCAGGAGCCCTTCGAGGAGGACGACCTGTCGCTGGCCGAGGAACTGGTCGCACGTGCGGCGCTGTGCATCGACAACGCCCGCCGCTTCACCCGCGAGCACGCCGTGGCCCTGGCCCTGCAGCGCAGCCTGCTGCCGCGTGGCCTTCCCACACAGCACGCCGTGGAGGCGGCCCATCGCTACCTGTCCGCGCGATCCGGGGTCGGCGGCGACTGGTTCGACGTCATCCCGCTGTCCGGGGCGCGGGTGGCGCTGGTCGTCGGCGACGTCGTCGGCCACGGTCTGCACGCCGCCGCCACCATGGGCCGGTTGCGCACCGCAGTCCACAACTTCTCCTCCCTCGATCTCGCCGTCGACGAGGTCCTCACCCAGCTGGACGACCTGGTCGGGCAGCTGCACCTCGACCAGGAGGAGGCGGAGACGGGCAGCCACGAGCTCATCGGTGCGAGCTGCCTGTACGCCGTCTACGACCCGACCACCCGGTGCTGCACCCTGGCCCGCGCCGGCCACCCCCCGCCGGCCCTGGTCCTGCCCGACGGCACCGTGGAGTACCTGGAGCTGCCCGCGGGACCCCCGCTCGGCCTGGGCGGCCAGCCCTTCGAGACCGCCGAGGTCGAGGTGCCCGAAGGCAGCCTGCTGGTCCTCTACACGGACGGACTGATCAAGCACGTCGGCAACCGGGATGTCGAGCTCGGGCTCGATCAGCTGCGCAGAGTGCTCGCCCACCGGGGCCGGACCCCGGAGCAGACCTGCCGGGTACTGGACACACTGCTGCCAGCCCACCCCGCCGACGACATCGCCGTGCTCGTGGCCCGCACCAAGGCGCTGGATGCCGGCCAGGTCGCCACCTGGGAGGTGCCCGCCGAGCCCGCCGTCGTCTCCCGGATCCGAGCAGAGGCGATCGCACGACTGACGCAGTGGGGCCTGGAAGAGCTGGCGTTCACCACCGAACTGACCGTCAGCGAGCTGGTCACCAACGCGATCCGCTACGGCGCAGAGCCCGTCACGTTGCGTCTCCTGCGCGACCGCACACTGATCTGCGAGGTGTCCGACGGCAGCAGTACCTCCCCCCACCTGCGCCGGGCCCGCACCACCGACGAAGGCGGTCGCGGGCTGTACATGGTCGCCCAGCTGGTCCAGCGCTGGGGCACCCGGTACGGCGCCCAGGGCAAGGTCATCTGGACCGAGCAGCCCCTCACGCTCCTGTGAAGGCGTCCTTTTCTTGTTTCAGGCGAGCGGCTGTAGGCGCGTAGCCAAGGCGTCGGCGGGGCGTGCGTGACGTGGGAAGCTGGAAGCAGTGAGGTACCACGAGTAAGACGTCGGCCAGGTTCAGCAGGGGGAAGCCACGTGCCGCAGCCCTCGTGAACGAAGGGGCGGCCCCGCTGGGGCTGCCCCTTCGTCGTCTTGCAGCCTGTCCTAGGCAGCGCTCACCGACGCCGACCCGTCCAGGGCGGCAAGGGCCACGTCGTGATGCTCGTGCGGGATGCGTGCGGTGGAATGTCCTCAGGGAACGAATCCGGCCGACCCGCCCCGCGGGTTGTGCAGGACCGGCCTGGCCTTGGGTCTGACGGCACCGTGGTTGTCCTGGTTCACCCGGGCTCCGCGTTCCGCAGGCTGGAAAGGAGCCCGGTATGGACGACGCCCTCTCCACCGGTGTGCTCATTGTCGGTGCCGGGCCGTACGGACTGTCGGCGGCCGCCCTCGCCCGCGAGCGCGGCATGGATACGCAGGTGGTCGGACGGCCGATGGGATTTTGGCATGAGCACATGCCTGAGGGGATGCTGCTGCGCTCCGGGACGGACTGGCACCTGGACGCAGCCGACGTACACACCTTCGAGGCTTACCTGTGCGAACGAGGCCTCAGCCGCGACGAGGCCCTCCCGATCCCCCTCGCCCTGTTCCGTGATTACGCCGAGTGGTTTCGCCGTGTCAAACAGGTGCCCGTCCGGCTCGAACACGTGCTGGACATCGCGCGACGCGAGGGAGGGTTCGATGCGGAACTCACCGGCGGGGGACGCATCCGTGCCCAGGCCGTGGTCGCCGCTCCCGGCGTGGGATATTTCCAGCAGATGCCCTGCTGGGCGGCCGGTGTACCGGAAGCGCGGGCGACGCACAGCGGTGACCTGGTCCGGTTCGACGCCTTGGCGGGCCGGAGCGTCCTGATCGTGGGCGGCCGGCAGAGCGCGTACGAGTGGGCGGCCTTGCTGGCCGAACACGGTGGCGGCCGCGTCGACATCGTCCACCGCCACCCCGTTCCCCGCTTCGAGGCAGTGAGCTGGAAGTTCTTCGACGACTGCGTCGAGGGCACGGTGCAGGTGCCGGGGTGGTGGCGTCGGCTGACGGCCACGGAGCGAAAGGCGATCATCACGCAGTGCTGGGCGGCCGGGCGGGGGACGCTGGAGCCATGGCTGCCCGCCCGGCTGAACCCCGAAGTGGTGCACGTCTGGCCCAATGCAGAAGTCGTCCATGCGCGCGGCGGCGAGGGGGACGACGGGGTGCGGGTGACGTTGTCCGGTGCCGACTCCCTGACGGTCGATCAGGTCATTTTTGCCACCGGATACGCACCTGACCTGGCACGTGTCCCCTACCTCGCCGGCCTCCACGACCGGATCGCAACCCGCGAGGGATTCCCCGTGCTGGACGAGAACTTCCAGACATCCGTTCCCGGTCTCTACCTCACCGGCTTTGCGGCCGCCCAGGATTTCGGCCCGTTCCTGGGTTTCGTCAAAGCCGCCCCGGCCTCGGCCACCATCCTTGTGCGACACCTCCAGGCCCGCTTGGGATGACGCGGGAGCCCGGCCCGTTCAGACGCCGACTGGCGGCGATGACGGCGTGCTGCGCGGGGCGGCGCCTGCACCGCCGGAATCGCGGCAGTGATGACTCGCCCTCCCCTGGTACCACCGTGGGCGGTGGCCGCCCGCTGTTCGCGTTACTCGGGCCACACGGGCGGGCGCTTGCCCAGGAAGGACGCGATCCCCTCGCGGGCCTGGGGGGTCTGTGAGGAGTCGGCCATGACCTCGCGGGCGATCTCGTAGGCGTCTGCCTCAGGGCGGTCCAGTTGCGCGTACAGGGTGCGCTTGCCGAGGGCCTTGCTGGCCGCGCTGCCACGGGTGGCCCGGGCGAGGAGTTCTTCGACCGCCTCGTCCAGCTCGTCGTCCGGTACCGCGCGGTTGATCAGCCCCCACTCCAGTGCGGTGCGGGCGTCGATCACGTCGCCGGTCAGGGCCATCTCCATCAGCCGCTTGCGCCCGATGGACCGGGCCACCGGCACGGCAGGGGTGTGGCAGAACCAGCCCCCCTTGCCGCCGGGCAGCGCGAACCCGGCGGACTCTGCGGCCACGGCCAGGTCGCAGGATGCGACCAGCTGGCACCCGGCGGCCGTGGCCAGCCCCTGCACCCGGGCCACCACCACCTGGGGAACGGACTCGACCAGCCGCATCACGTCGGTACACAGCTGCAGCAGTTCGCGCGTGCCGGGAAGATCCAGGGCCAGCATGTCGGCGAAGTCGTGCCCGGAACTGAACACCGGTCCCTTCGCCGCCAGCACGATCCCGCGCGCGGGGGAGTCGGCCGCGTCCGTCAGGGATTTCTGCAGTTGTTGCAGCATGTCCCAGCTCAGGGCATTCCTGCGCTCGGGGTGATTCAGGGTGACCCAGGTGAAATCACCCCGGGTGGACACGGTCACACGCTCGGAACCAATCACAATCCCAGCGTACGCCCGGGCCACGCCGGGCACCGGTTCTGCCACGACACGTCGACCATCGGCCACAGCCTTGGCCGAAGAGAGCAGGTCACCCAGGGACTGCCTTCGGTCGGGATCAAGCCCAGGGTGCGGTGTCGGTCCGAGGGGGACTGCGGTGTAACGCGTACTCAGCTCACCGACAACGGGTGAGAGTTCCTGGGACCGTTCCTGCCGGTCGGCAGGTTCGGCCCGTACCCTCAGCGGCTGCGTGAGCAGTTCGAGGGGGGATCCGGCGGTGCCGCACCGGCGGCGGGATAGCCTCCCGCATGCCCATTCCATGGAAATCCAGCGCGAACGTCTTCGCGCAGATCTTGAGACAGCACGGGGTCGATCCCGATGCCGTAGGCAACGTCGACGCCGCCTGGGATGCCTTCGTCGAGTTTCTCCAGATCGAGATCGAGGGGATCGAGCAGCCCGAGAACGACGGCGACGGCCTCATCGTCGAATGGGGCAGGTGGAGTTGGAACGACGACCAGCCTTCGTTGTCCTTCGGGCGCCTGCTTGCGGTCAACGACGCCGACGACCGTGATGGCCCCGACTGGCAGCCGGAGTACTGGAAAGTGGATCTGCAACTCATCTTCGCCGAGGGGCCGGCATGGGCAGATGTCGACAGCCTCGGGCACCAAGACACCGGGTTCGACCACGACGAGATCGGCGCGCCAAGGATCGCCGCGCTGAGAGAAGTGCGCCGGTTCATCGAGTCCTACCCCCAGCTGGCGGCCATGTGGCGAGCCGAGCCCATGCGCAGCGGCCTGACCTTTGAGCAAGTGGGGTAGCCGCCGCGCCCGGTACAGCACGGAAGTACAGCAACTGCAGCAACCGACATCGCCCAGGAGGGTCCTTCAGCGCCTTCAAAGCGACCGCTGTGGCCCGCCACTGACCCCTCCACATGGAGCTACGGATCTGAAGGCACCCGTGCCCCATCCGTGCCCGATAAGGCGGGGAACCGCCCGTGCCGCTGCAACCCGGACGGTCGAAATGCCGGTGCTCGACGGAGTCGCGGCCACGGCGGCCCTACGGGAGAAGGTGCCGGGCAGCGCCGTACTGGTGCTGACCACCTATATGGACGACAACTCCGTCTTCCCGGCGCTGCGGGCGGGCGGGGCTATCTGACCAAGGACGCGGACGACGAGGAGGTCGAGACGGCGATCCGGCGTGTGCACGGCGGACGTACATGGCTCGACCCCGTGGTTCAGGCCCGACTGGTCGCCACCCTCCAGCCCGGCGGAACCGCGCCGGCGGCGACGCCCGACGCACAGGGCTCCACGCGGCGGGGAGCGGACGCACTGCCGGGCGGTCTGACCCCGCGTGAGGCCGAGGTGCTCACCCTCATCGCCCAGGGCCTGTCCAACGCGCAGATCTGCGCCGGGCTCGTGGTGAGCCAGGCCACGGTGAAGGCGCACATCAACCGGATCTTCGCGAAGGTCGGCGCGACCGACCGCGCCCAGGCCGTGGGCTACGCCTACCCGGACAACCTGGCTGACGGCGGCTGATCGGGACGTTCGGCCGCCACGAGCCCGTGGAGCTCCGGCAGCGTGAGTCGCACGGACAGCCTCCCAGGACCCGCAGGTCTCATTCACCGCGCACCGGCACGTCACCCACCTGGCGTCCGAGGTCTCGGCATCGAGGTCGCACGGGCATGAATGGCGTGAGGATGTAGTGCATACGTGATCATTTGCGAGACCCGAACACTCGGCCGGGTTACACTCACGCCGGCGAACGGGCCCGCGGGGCGCAGCAGACGGGGGAGGCCGCTGTGGCGGTACAGGGAAAGAAGATCGCGCTGTACGCTGTCGTCGTCTTCGTGCTCTACTTGATCATCACGGACCCGGCCAAAGCCGCCGACTACGTCCAGATAGGGTTCGAGGGCATCTCGAACGCCGCCAAGGCCATCGGCCACTTCATGACCTGGCTCGCCGACGGGGCCAAGTGAGGCTTCCCGCGGCCGTGCGGCCACCGTCGTCGTCGCACCTGGAGCGCCCGTGATCCGGCATCTGGTCCTCTTCAAGCTCAACGAGGGCGTCCAGCGCGACGACCCGCAGGTCGTGGCGGGCGTACGCGCCTTCGAGGCGCTCGGCGACCAGATCGAGGAACTGCGGTTCTGGGAGTGCGCCTGGAACATCACCGACCGCCCCATCGCGTACGACTTCGCGATCAACTCGGCGGTGGACGACCCGGACGCGCTGCGGCGCTACCTCGAGCACCCGGCACACCAGGCGGGCGTCGCGCTCTGGCGCGAGTTCGCCACTTGGGTGATCGCCGACTACGAAATCTGAGCGACACCGCCCGCCAATTCCGGGCGACACCGCCGCGGAGCCCCTCACCGGAAACGGTGGGGGGCTTTCCTGCGTGATGTACCCCAACTCTCCCTCAACACGGAGTTATGGGGTGCTTGCACAGAGTGTCCATTTCTTGTGATGCTATGACCGCTTTTGACGGTGAATTTAAGGGATACGTAAACGGATGAAGAGGTGGCGTTGACCGTGTCGGCCAGTACCGCGCCGCCTCAGGACGAGGCTTCGGCCCCCGCTCCCGGCCGGCCCCAGGAGTCCGCCACGACCGACGCCCCCTCTCAGGAAACTCCTCCGTCCGACATCGCCCCCAAGCGCCGAGGCGCCGACACCCGGGCCCTCACCCAGATGCTCTTCGCCGAGCTCAAGGACCTGGAGCCGGGTACGCCGGAGCACCACCGCGTGCGCGGGGCGCTCATCGAGGCGAACCTCCCGCTCGTGCGCTACGCCGCCGCCCGCTTCCGCTCCCGCAACGAGCCCATGGAGGACGTCGTCCAGGTCGGCACCATCGGCCTGATCAACGCGATCGACCGCTTCGACCCCGACCGCGGCGTGCAGTTCCCGACCTTCGCGATGCCGACCGTCGTCGGTGAGATCAAGCGCTACTTCCGCGACAACGTTCGCACGGTCCACGTGCCGCGCCGGCTGCACGAGCTGTGGGTGCAGGTCAACAGCGCGACGGAGGACCTGACGACGGCGTTCGGACGCTCCCCCACCACCGCCGAGATCGCCGAGCGGCTGCGCATCACGGAGGAGGAGGTGACGAGCTGTATCGAGGCGGGCCGCTCGTACCACGCGACCTCGCTGGAAGCCGCCCAGGAGGGAGACGGACTGCCGGGCCTGCTCGACCGGCTCGGCTACGAGGACCCGGCACTCGACGGGGTCGAACACCGTGACCTCGTACGGCATCTGCTCGTCCAGTTGCCCGAACGGGAGCAGCGGATCCTGCTGCTCCGTTACTACAGCAATCTGACCCAGTCGCAGATCAGTGCCGAGCTGGGAGTCTCCCAGATGCATGTGTCAAGGCTCCTCGCCAGGAGTTTCGCGCGACTTAGATCCGCAAACAGGATCGATGCCTAGCTCGCACGAGCGAATCGCCCACAAGGTCTCTTCCCGACAGTTCTGCGCCGAAAAACCCTCAGAACCCTTCCAACCAGGGCGCATTCTCATCTCGCATATCGACATGTCACTACAGCGTGTTGCCGACATGTGACATTCTTCCGGGAGCGCGTTTGCCGCAGCCTCGCGGCCGGTATTCAGGTGGAGGCTGCGTTCCTCCGACGGGAGCGTCCGCCGCGACCGTCCCGCGACCCAAAGGGGGTGGCATGTCCGCAGACCAGGGCAGCTCGAAGGTGCTCACGCTCATGCAGAGCGACTCCGCGCCCGATGTGCTTCAGGACCTTCAGGCCCCGCAGGACCTCCCGGATGCCGAGACCCTTCCGGCCCCCGAGGTCCAGGACCTTCCGACGTCCGGAGCCATCGACACCCGCACCCTGTCCCGCTCCCTCTTCCTGCGGCTCGCCGCCCTCGACGAGCACAGCCCTGAACGTGCCTACGTCCGGGACACGCTCATCGAGCTGAACCTCCCGCTCGTCCGGTACGCGGCCGCCCGCTTCCGCAGCCGCAACGAGCCGATGGAGGACATCGTCCAGGTCGGCACGATCGGGCTGATCAAGGCGATCGACCGCTTCGACTGCGAACGGGGCGTGGAGTTCCCGACGTTCGCGATGCCGACGGTCGTCGGCGAGATCAAGCGGTTCTTCCGGGACACGTCGTGGTCGGTGCGCGTACCGCGCCGCCTTCAGGAGCTGCGCCTGGCCCTCACCAAGGCCAGCGACGAGTTGTCGCAGAGGCTGGACCGTTCCCCGACCGTCACCGAACTGGCCGCCGTGTTGGGCGTGTCGGAGGAGGACGTGGTCGACGGCCTCGCCGTGGGCAACGCCTACACGGCCTCCTCGCTGGACTCCCCGGCGCCGGAGGACGACGGCGGCGAAGGCTCCCTGGCGGACCGCCTCGGCTACGAGGACTCGGCTCTCGAAGGCGTGGAGTACCGCGAGTCCCTCAAGCCGCTGCTGGCCAAGCTCCCGCCCCGCGAGCGGCGGATCATCATGCTGCGCTTCTTCGCGAACATGACGCAGTCGCAGATCGGCGAGGAGGTCGGCATCTCCCAGATGCACGTCTCCCGGCTGCTCACGCGCACCCTGGCGCAACTGCGCGAGGGTCTCATCTCGGACTGAGTCGCAGTCGGCCCCTGGAACACCCCGCGGATTCACCGTCCGCCCCGGGGCTTCCTACCTGACGGTGCGTCAGTCACACTGGCGCGATGCTGCGAGCGACGTGGTTGCGGGGCCGTCGAGGGGCCGTGATCGGTGCCTCGACGGCGGTCGTGTGCCTGGGCGGAGTGCTGGCCGCGTCCGCGGGTGGCGCGGGCGGCGAGGGATATGTGGCGGTCGGACCGGCGGGCGGCTCTCCTCGCGCCTCCGGTTCGGCGGTGGCTCCGACGGGCGATGTGACGCTGGTGCCGCTGGAGCGGGCCGGCAGTCAGAGGCGCGAGGCCGGCAGCGGTGCGTCCACCGCCTCCGGCTCCCCTGCTCCTGGCCCGGGTGCAGCCGGCACCGTCGCCCCGGGTTCAGCCGGCGCCCTCGGCCCGAGCGGTGGACCTGCGGGCGGGGACACCTCCGCTCACCCCGCCGAGCCCTCGCCCAACCCCGTTCCGGCGGACACGAGTTCGCCCTCGCCCACACCGACGGTCCCCCGAGCGACGCCGAGCGGACCGGCCGCGCTGAGCGTGGGAGAGACCGTACGGGAGACGACAGACCGACGCTGGTGCGAAAAGGTGACCGTCCCCTTCCGTAACACCGGTGGCAGCGCGGTGCGTTCGGGGACGGTGACCTTCGGCACGCACGTCATCGGGGCGCTCGGGATCGACTGGGCGACGATCGAGTCCAAGGACGCGCTTCCCGCACCGCTCGCCGCCGGGGCGTCGGTGAAGAAGACCTGGACGGTGTGCGTCGACGCATGGCGTGTACCGCTGGGCATGCACATCGAGACACGGGACGTCTCCGTCCAGTGGAAGTAGGGCCCGGTCTGCCGTACCGCGGCAGCCGCGCCCCCGAAGCCGTACTACTTCAGCGCCAGCCAGGCGACCGCGGCGACGACCACCACGGCGACGACGACGCCGATGATCAGTCCGACGCGGGAACCCGAGGAGGCGGTCTCCTGCGGGCCGCCCTGCGGGGCCTCGTCGACGAAGGCACGGAACATCTGGGTGTTGCCCGCGGGGTCGTAGTTGCCCTGGGGGCCCTGGGTGTTAGCCATGGCCCCGGACCCTAGCGAATACGTGGGGTGCAGCCCAAGTGGGGGCCCACGTCCCCACAGCTTTGCTCCGCCGTGAACACCCCACCCCCACACGCCTCAGAGTGCACAGGCGTCACTCCACCAGCGAGTTTACGGTTGCCAATACTTGCCTTTGCCAAGTTTTTAGCCCCGTGACCCCGATTTAGTTTGCCTGCAGCAACCAATCTCCTTATGGTTGCCCTAAGCAACAACCTGGGAGGTGTGATGGCCGCGCGAGCGCAGTACGAGGAACTTGCCCGTCAGCTCAGCGCCATCGGCGCCGTGAAGAGGGACATGGGGCGCATCCTGCCGCACCACTGCTCGACCGGCTCCGCCGCCGTGCTGACCCTGCTGGGCAGCCATGGCGAGATGCGCATGAGCAAGCTCGCGGAGCTGCTCGCCGTCGACATGTCGGTGACCAGCCGCCATGTCGCGCATGTCGCGGACCGCGGATGGATCGAGCGCCTTCCCGACCCCGCGGACAAACGCTCCCGCATCCTCCGCCTGACGGCGCCCGGCAAGGTCCAGCTCGACGAGCTGTCCCGCAGAGCCGTCGAACTGCTGGCCGAACGGCTGAGCGACTGGTCCGACGACGACGTCGGCCGGCTCATCCAGTTGATGGGACGCCTGCGAGAGAGCTTCGACTGCCGCGCGGCCCCCCGGCTCACACAGTTCGCCCCCGCGGCGGAGACCGTTGCAGAACAGACCACCCGTACACCCGCATAACGAACGTAAGAAAAGGAAGCCCATGGCAACGACCACACCAGCCGGTGTGCGGGCCCACGCCAAGCACGGGGGAGGCTCCCCGGACGGCGCTCCGATGACGCACCGGCAGATCATGGAGGCGCTCTCCGGCCTGCTGCTGGGCATGTTCGTGGCGATCCTGTCGTCCACGATCGTCTCCAACGCGCTGCCGCACATCATCGGCGACCTCGGCGGCGGCCAGTCGGCCTACACCTGGGTCATCACGGCCTCCCTGCTGGCCATGACCGCGACCACCCCGCTGTGGGGCAAGCTCGCGGACCTGTTCAGCAAGAAGGCGCTCGTCCAGATAGCCCTGATCGTCTACGTGCTCGGCTCGATGGCCGCGGGTCTGTCGCAGAACCCCGGCATGCTCATCGCCTGCCGAGTCGTCCAGGGCATCGGCGTCGGCGGTCTGTCCGCTCTGGCGCAGATCGTCATGGCCGCGATGATCTCGCCGCGTGAGCGCGGTCGCTACTCCGGCTACCTCGGCGCCACCTTCGCCGTCGCCACCGTCGGCGGCCCGCTGATCGGCGGTGTCATCACCGACACCTCGTGGCTCGGCTGGCGCTGGTGCTTCTACGTCGGTGTCCCCTTCGCGATCATCGCACTGATCGTGCTGCAGAAGACCCTGCACCTGCCCGTGGTCAAGCGGGACGTCAAGGTCGACTGGGCCGGCGCGTTCTTCGTCTCCGCCGCCGTCTCCCTGCTGCTGGTCTGGGTGACCTTCGCCGGTGACAAGTACGACTGGCTGTCCTGGCAGACCTACACGATGGTGGCCGGATCGATCGTCCTCGGCCTGGTCTTCATCCTTGTCGAGTCCAAGGCCAGCGAGCCGATCATCCCGCTGCGTCTGTTCCGCAACCGCACCATCACCCTGTCGTCCCTCGCCTCGCTCTTCGTCGGCGTCGCGATGTTCACCGGCACCGTCTTCTTCGCCCAGTACTTCCAGCTGGCCCGGGACAAGTCCCCGACGCTGTCCGGTGTGCTGACCATCCCGATGATCGGCGGTCTGTTCGTCTCCTCCACCGTCTCCGGCCAGATCATCACCAAGACCGGCAAGTGGAAGGCCTGGCTGGTCACCGGCGGTCTGTTCGTCACGGCCGGTCTGGGTCTGCTGGGCACGATCCGCTACGACACGGCCTACTGGAAGGTGGCCGTCTTCATGGCGGTGATGGGTCTCGGCATCGGCATGATGATGCAGAACCTGGTGCTGTCGACGCAGAACCAGGTGGCCCCCAGCGACCTCGGCTCGGCCAGCTCGACGGTCACCTTCTTCCGCTCCCTCGGCGGTGCGGTGGGCGTCTCCGCGCTCGGCGCGATCATGGCCCACCGGATCACCACCTACTTCACGGACGGACTCGCCGACCTCAGCCCGAAGTACGCGCGGCTGGCGGCCCACGCGAGCTCCGACGGCGCCATCCCGGACCTGGCCAAGCTGCCCCGGCCGCTGCGCACCCTGATGGAGAGCTCGTACGGCCACGCCATCGCGGACGTCTTCCTGATCGCGGCGTGCCTGGCGTTCCTGGCCTTCCTGATCACGCTGTTCATCAAGGAGGTCCCGCTGAGGACCAAGGGCGGTCTGGCGCAGGCCGCGGCCGCCGAGTCCGAGGCCGAGGCCGAGGAAGTCCCGGCTGCCGCGGCCGAGGCTGCCGCGCCCGTCGAGGAGCACGTCCCGAGCTGGGCGGTGTCGAGCACCGAGGCCGCTCCCGACGGCGCACAGAAGCTGGCCGCGGTCGCCACACTGGCGCCGCCCACCTCCACCGGTGAGGGCGGTGGCGTGCCGGTCCGCGGATTCGTCCGGGGCGCCGAGAGCGCACCGGTTCCGCAGGCGGCCGTCACGCTGATCTCCCTCGGGGGACGCCAGCTGGGCCGGTCCGTCGCACGGCCGGACGGTTCCTACGGGGTGGACGCCCCCGGCGCCGGCAGCTACGTCCTGATCGCCTCCGCCGACGGCCACCAGCCGCAGGCCTCGACGATCCTCGTGCACGAGGAACCGGTGTCCTACGACATCCTGCTCAGCGGCACCAGCGGTCTGAGCGGTGTCGTCCGGGCCGCCGAGACCGGGCTGCCGGTCAAGGACGCGATGGTGATCGTCACGGACGTCCGGGGCGAGCTGCTGGCCACCGCGGCCACCGGTGAGCAGGGCGAGTTCTCGTTCGCCGACCTGGTGCCGGGCTCCGTGACCGTGGCGGTGAACGCCGCCGGCCACCGGCCGCGGGCCCTGCCCGTCGAGATCGGCGCCACCGGGGTCACCCGGCTCGAGGTCGACCTCGACTCCGGCGCCCGGGTCCAGGGCGTCGTGCGGGCCCCGCACGGGCCCCTGGCGGACGCCCGCGTGACGCTGGTGGACGCGGCGGGCAACGTGGTCGGCTCGGCCACGACCGGCACGGACGGGGCGTACGCCTTCACCGACCTGAACAGCGGCGAGTACACCGTCATCGCGACGGGCTACCCGCCGGCCGCGACGGCGGTGTCGGTGAGCGGCCGCGGCGTCGACGACCACGACATCGAACTGGCCCACCCGGGCGAGTAGGAGGACCCCGGCTCGTGGGGGCGCGCTCCGAGCGGAGATGCGCCCCCACAGGCCGGGGTTTTTTGAGCCTTCTACGGGGATATTCAAGGATTTAGAGGGAGACCACACGATGGCACTGACCGCACGCATCCGTACGCGGGACGGATGGGCCGTGTCGCACGCGGTCGTCACCGTGACCGACATGACCGGCACGCAGGTGCTGCGCGCCGAGGCCGACGGGGACGGGGCCGTACGGGACGCGACCGCCCTGGCGCCCGGCGCGTACACCGTGATCGTGACCGCGGTCGGCTATGCGCCCGTCGCCTCCAGCGCGATCGTCACGGCGAGCGGGCGGGTCGAGATCGGGACGGTGACACTGGCCCGTCAGGGCGGTACGGAACTGCCGCCGCCCGGACCGTGGACCATCGACCCGGCGCACTCCTCCGTCGGCGCGGTCGCCCAGCACCTGGGGATCTCCAGCGTGCACGGCCGTTTCACGGAGTTCTCCGGGCTCATCGAGATCGCCCCGGACGACGTGACGAAGTCCCGCGTCGAGGCCGTCATCCGCGCCGCGTCCATCGACACCGGCAACGGGATGCGCGACAACCACCTGCGGTCCGCCGACTTCCTGGACATCGAGAAGTACCCGGAGATCACCTACCGCTCGACGGGCCTGACGGCCGCCGGCGCCGACCGCTGGACGGTCCACGGCGAGCTGACCATGCGCGGTGTCGTACGCCGGGTCGACCTGGACCTCGCCTACCTCAGCACGGGGTCCGACCCGTGGGGCGGCACCCGGGCGGCCTTCCGTGCGACGACGGAACTGCGCCGGGAGGACTTCGCGATGAACTACAACCAGGTGGTCCAGGCGGGCGTCGCTCTGGTCGGTACCACCCTCAAGGTCGAACTGGACATCCAGGCGGTGCAGGGCGACTCGCTGCCGCAGGCGTAGGCACGGCAGGGTCACCCTGAATCGCCGCGTCTGCCCCTAGGCTGCCCCCATGGCACCGAACATCGCGACGAACACCGCCGTATCGCTGGACGAGCTGCTCGACTTCGTGCGCCCCCGGCACCATGCCATCCTGCTGACCCGGCGCACCGACGGAGGCCCCCAGGGCTCGCCGCTGACCTGCGGGGTCGACGATGCCGGGCGGATCGTGGTCTCCACCTATCCCGAGCGCGCCAAGACCCGCAACGCCAAGCGCGACGAGCGGGTCAGCCTGATCGTGCTCAGCGACGACTGGAACGGGCCGTGGGTCCAGATCGACGGCACCGCCGAGGTCATCGACTCACCGGACTCCGTCGAGCCGCTCGTCGAGTACTACCGCAACATCGCGGGCGAGCACCCGAACTGGGACGAGTACCGGGAGGCCATGGTCAAGCAGGGCAAGTCGATCATCCGGGTCACCCCGGTGCGCTGGGGCCCGGTGGCGACGGGCGGCTTCCCGTCCCGCCTGGTGCAGTCGGAGGACTGACCACCGCGGCGGCCGTCAGGACCGGCCCCGGGCGACCATCGCCTCGATCCCCGCGATCAGCGTCTCCAGCGCGAACGTGAAGTCCCGGTCGCGCATCTCCTCCACCGTGTCACCGCCGCGGGCCTCCATGAGGTCCGCGGACCGGCGCACCACCTCACCGAGTTCCGGGCTCTCCGTCACCGCGCTCATCGCCTGGTGGAAGTACTCGTCCTGGCTCGTGCCGGCCGCCGCGCAGCGGTCGATGAAATGGCCCTCGATCGTGCCGAACCCGTACACGAACTGGAAGACCGTCGAGATGGCGCCCCTCCGGCCGTGCACGGGCAGCCCGGTCAGCCGGATCACCCGCTGCACGGCGAGCGAGAAGGCGACGGAGTGCGGGCCGATGTTGAGGAACCGCCCGGCGAGCGGCGAGAGCCAGGGATGGCGCACCAGCAGCGCCCGGTACTCGGTGGCGAGCCCCCGCAGCTGCTCGCGCCAGTCCTCGTCCGAGTCCGCGGCCGGCAACCGCACCTCTCCGAAGGCCGCGTCCAGCGCCAGCTCCAGCAGGTCGTCCTTGGTGTCCACGTACCAGTAGACCGACATCGCCGTCACGTCGAGTTCCGCGGCGAGCCGGCGCATGGAGAACTTCGCGAGTCCCTCCGCGTCCAGCAGCCGTACGGTCGCGTCGGTGATCCGGTCGCGGTCGAGGCCGGACGGCTGACCGCCGCCACGCGTCCCGCCGCCCCGGGGTGCCTTGCCGTCCAGCCAGACGCTGGCACGCGCCGGACGTCCCGCCTGCCGGGCTGCCTTCACCATGGCGCACCTTCCTCGAGACTCCGACCGCTGATCACGATGCTAGGCGCCCGCGCCCCGGCAGGTACCCGGGGAAGGGCGCGGCCGGCCCCGAACGGCGGCGGCCCGACGACCACTTCGCCCACCGAGCTGCCGGGCGACACCATCTCCGAGTCTGCCCGCTCCACCCCCGGCACGCCGTCTTCGCGACGAACGACACAGGGGCGGTGGCCCGGGCGAGCGCGCCCGGACCACCGCCCCTGGGAAGCGAACCGTCAGCCGTTCGTCTTCTGCGTGAGGTCGTAGAAGGTGGCCGAACCGGCCGTCACCTTCTTGAAGTTCTTCTCCACCCACGAGCTGATCTGCGAGGCGACGTCCGAGCCGCCGTTGCTGCCGCCGCGGCCGCCGAAGCCACCACCGGCGATGAAGTAGTGGATCCTGCCCTCTGTCACGTACTTCTGGAACTGGGCGAGCGTCGGAGACGGGTCGCTGCCGTTGAAGCCGCCGATCGCCATCACCACGTCACCGGTGGCGAGTTGGTAGCTCGCGGCGTTCTGCGAGCCGATGGACGCGGCGACCCAGGTGTACTTCCCGGCGTCCTTCGTCAGCAGCTTCTTGGCCGCGGAGCCGACGTTCGCGCCGTTGAGCAGTCCGCCGACACCGCCTGCTCCGCCGATGCCGCCCTCGCCCGCCCGGCCGCCGCCGCCGCCGGGGAAGCCTCCCTGCTGGTTGCCCTGCTGGTTCTGGCCGTTCTGGCCGTTCTGGCCCGGCATCCCGCCGCCGGGGAACCGGCCGGTGCCGCCACCGGGGAAACCGCCGCCCGGGAAGCCCTGCGTGTTGCCGTTGCCGTTCTGCTGGTTCTGGCCCGGTGCACCGCCGCCGAAGCCGCCGGCCGTGCCACCACCGAAGCCGCCGCGGCCGGGGCCGCCGCGACCGCCCATCATGCTCGCGCCCGCCGGACCGGCCGTGACGATCGACCCGGAGTGGCCCTGGTTCACCGTGGTGAGCGTGTACGCCGTGGGACCCCCGACCGACGCCACCAGGCTCAGGCCCACCGCCGCGAGGGCGAGTCGCCGGCCGAACCGGGTCACGAAGATCAGACCGAGGGCGCCGGCCAGACCGCCGATGAGGACGAGCCACTTCAGCCAGGGCAGGTAGTCCGGCGTGCGGTTGAGGAGCGTGTAACCCCAGGCTGCGGTCGCGGTGACGGTGGCCGCGAGCGTGAGCGACGCCCACGTCCTCGACCGCTCCTCCCACAGGACCGTGACACCCATGCCGACCAGGGCGGCGACATAAGGAGCCAGGGCCACCGTGTAGTACTGGTGGAAGATGCCCGCCATACAGCTGAAGACGATCACGGTCATCAGCAGTGAGCCGCCCCAGGCGAGGAACGAGCCGCGGACCAGGTCCGTGCGCTGCGCCTTCCTGGTCAGTGCGAGGCCCGCCACCAGCAGGATCAGCGCGGCCGGCAGCAGCCAGGAGATCTGGCTGCCGATCTCCGAGTTGAACATCCGGTTCCAGCCGGTGGTGCCCCACTGTCCGCCGCCGGCGCCCCCCATTCCGCCGACGCTGCCGGTCTCGTCTCCGTTGATGCGGCCGAACCCGTTGTAGCCGAAGGTCAGTTCAAGGAAGGAGTTGTTCTGCGAGCCGCCGATGTAGGGACGCGAGGACGCGGGCCACAGCTCGACGATCGCGACCCACCAGCCGCCCGAGACGACCATCGCGACGGTCGCGAGCCCCAGCTGTACGAGCCGCTTCCTCAGCCGCACGGGCGCGCAGACGCCGTACACCACCGCCAGCGCCGGCAGGATCAGAAAGGCCTGGAGGGTCTTCGTCAGGAAGGCGAAGCCGACCGCCACCCCCGCCCACACCAGCCACTTGGTGCGGCCGTGCTCCAGGCCCCGGACGACGAAGTAGACGGTGAGCGCCATCAGCAGCGCGAGCAGTGCGTCCGGGTTGTTGAACCGGAACATCAGCGCCGCGACAGGGGTCAGCGCGAGCACGGCGCCCGCGATCAGGCCAGCCGCGGGGCTGAACCCGCGCCGCACGGCCGCGTAGACCACGGCGACCGTGAGGACGCCCATGACGGCCTCGGGGACGAGGATCGCCCACGAGTTCAGGCCGAAGATCCGCACCGAGAGCGCCATCGGCCACAGCGCGGCCGGAGGCTTGTCGACGGTGATCGCGTTGCCCGCGTCCAGCGAGCCGAAGAAGAACGCCTTCCAGGATGTGCTGCCCGCCTGGACCGCAGCCGAGTAGAAGGAGTTGGCGTACCCGGAGGCGCTCAGGTCGTACAGGTACAGCAGCGCGGTGGCGAGCAGCAGACCGAGAAAGGCGGGGCGTACCCAGCGCGGGTCCTCGGGCCGGCCGCGCCGGATTCTGCGCGCGAACGGCTGCTTGGGTTCACCGGAGCCGGGAGCGGGCGCCGACGGTACGGCGGGCTCCTGCGGGGGAGCGGCCTGGGGTGGTCCCCAGGAGTGGTGGCCCGCCCCCGACTGGTGGGTCGACTGGTCGTAATGGGTGGTCATCGGTAGTCCCTCGGGTCGGTGTCCTGCGGGTGCACCGGCTGCAGCGGCACGGTCGCGTCCCCCCAGGTGGTGTCGTCCGCGGTGGCACCGGCGCGCAACCGGGTCGTGTCGTACGCGGACTGCGGCGCCGCGGTCCGCCGGGGCAGCGGCGCATGCTGCTCGTAGGGCTCGTACAGCTGCCGGTACGGCTCCCCGTGCTGGGTCGCCGTCGTGAAGCGGGTGGGCGAAGACGGTTCCTGAGCGACGACTGACCGTGCGGTCGCCGGGCAGTCCTCGCGCTGGTCCGGGAACACCCAGGCCCTGAACAGCAGGAACCGCAGCACCGTCGCCGCGAGGTTGGCGGCGATCAGCACTGCCAGCTCCGTGGAGTGCTCGGGGTCGGCCGTCGCCACGTTCAGGGCGGCGAGCGAGCCACTGGTGAGGACGAGGCCGATCCCGAAGACCACCAGGCCCTGTGCCTGGTGGCGGACCGCACCCCGCCGGCCGCGGATCCCGAAGGTGAGCCTGCGGTTGGCCGCCGTGTTGGCGAGCGCCGAGACCAGCAGGGCGAGGGCGTTGGCGATCTGCGAGCCCGAGAACTGCCGGAAGAGGCTGTAGAGCACCAGGTAGAACAGGGTGGACAGGCCGCCCACCACGCAGAAGCCCACCAGTTGGCGGGCCAGGCCCCGGGGCACGTCCGTGATGTCCCGGTCCCTCGGATCGTCGCCGAAGGGCCGGACGAGCCGGTCCAGCGGAAGCGAACCGGTGGCCAGTGCCTTGCCGATGCGCCACACGCCCCTGAGGTCCTCGGTGGCGGTCTTCACGAGGTGCACCGTGGAGTCGGGGTCGTCGACCCAGTCCACCGGCACCTCGTGGATGCGCAGTCCGGCGCGCTCGGCGAGCACCAGCATCTCGGTGTCGAAGAACCAGCCGGTGTCCTCGACCAGCGGCAGCAGCGCCTGGGCCACATCCCGGCGGATCGCCTTGAATCCGCACTGGGCGTCCGAGAAGCGGGCCTGCAGCGAGCCGCGCAGGATCAGGTTGTAGGCCCGGCTGATGAACTCGCGCTTGGGACCTCGCACGACGCGGGAGGTACGGGCCAGCCGGGAACCGATCGCAAGATCGGAGTGACCCGAGATGAGCGGCGCCACCAGCGGCAGCAGCGCGTTGAGGTCGGTGGAGAGGTCCACGTCCATATAGGCGAGGACCGGGGCGTCAGAGGCGGACCAGACGGTGCGCAGCGCGCGGCCGCGGCCCTTCTGCTCCAGCCGGAAGGACCTCACCCCGGCGATCTCCGCCTCCAGCCGCGCGGCCACCACGGGGGTGGCGTCCGTGGACGCGTTGTCCGCGATCGTGATCCGGAACGCGTACGGGAAGGTGCGCTCGAGGTGACCGTGCAGTCTGAGCACACATGGCCGGAGGTCCTTCTCCTCGTTGTAGACGGGGATCACTACGTCCAGGACAGGCGTACCGGCGTCGCCGGCCGGGAGGTGCTCCCGCGCCGGCAGGGTGCCGGGAGAAGAGTCGGTTCGCATGGCACCGACTCTTCTCAACCGCCCTGTCGCACCCATGTGGTGGTGCTGTGGTGCGCCTGTGAGTGCTGCTGCCGGCTTGATTCGGGCGCGGGCGAGGACACGTAGGGGGTGAGCGCAGGCAGATGCACGGTGAACACCGTCCGGCCGGGCGCGCTGTCGACGGTCACCGCGCCGCCGTGCGCCGTCGCGACGGCCTGCACGATGGCGAGGCCCAGGCCGGTCGAGCCGGTGGCCCTGGAACGTGCCGAGTCACCGCGCGCGAACCGTTCGAAGACGTGTGGCAGCAGATCCGGCGGGATGCCCTGGCCGTCGTCCTGGACGTCCACGCACAGCCATGGACCGCGTCGTTGCACGCGTGCGACGACGGTCGTACCGGGCGGAGTGTGGGTGCGCGCGTTGGCGAGCAGATTGACGAGCACCTGCTGCAGCCGTGCCGCGTCCGACGACACGAGCGCGGGCTCGTCGGGCAGTTCCAGCCGCCAGTTGTGGTCGCGTCCGGCCGCGCGCGCGTCGCTGATGGTGTCCACGACGAGCGGTACGAGGTCGGTCCGCTCGAACTGGAGGGGGCGGCCCGCGTCCAGCCGGGCGAGCAGCAGCAGGTCCTCGACGAGCAGGGTCATGCGCCCGGCCTCGGACTCGATCCTCTGCAGGGCGTGTCGGGTGTCGGGCCCGGTCTCCTCGCGTCCCCGCCGGGTCAGCTCGGCGTACCCGCGGATCGAGGCGAGCGGCGTGCGCAGCTCATGACTGGCGTCCGCGACGAACTGCCTGACCCGCGTCTCGCTCTGCTGCCGTGCGTGCAGGGCGCCGTGGACGTGGTCCAGCATGCGGTTGAGCGCCGCCCCGACCTGCCCGACCTCGGTGTGCGGATCGGTCTCGGACTCCGGAACCCGCTCGTCGAGGGTCACCTCACCGCTGTGCAGCGGCAGTTCGGACACCCGGGTGGCGGTCACGGCGACCTTGCGCAGGGGGCGCAGTGCGATCCCGACCAGTACGGATCCGGCGATCCCGGCGGCGACGAGCCCGGCGGCGGTGACGCTGACCTCGACGATGATGAGGGTGTTGATGGTGTTGGTGACGGACCGGGTGGGCAGGGCGACATAAAAGGTGCCCCGGCCGCCGGTGACGTACTTGACGCGGTACTCGCCGAGCCCCGGGAGCGTGACGGTGTGCAGCTTGTCGTCACGGGGGACGGAGGCGAGCGCGGTGGTCTGCGCCCCGGACAGCAGGACGGCGTTCATCCGCTCGAAGCCGCCGCTGTCGGAGGAGACGGCCTTGGCTATGACAGCCTTGGTGACCGCGCCACTGGAGTCGACCTCGGCGGCGACCGTGTCGAGCTGGGTCGGGCCCTTGGTGACGAACTCGCTCAGCCTGTCCTGCCCCGAGGCGCTGCCGGAGCCGGCCGCCGACAGGTCGCCGTACCGGTTGCCCGGGTCCGGACCGCCGTTGCCCAGGCCTGCCGGCTTCCCTGGCGGGCCGGAGACCCGCGTGCCGGTGTCGGCCACCTGCCCGTCCAACTGCCCGTACAGGTGCTGCCCCAGCGCGATGGTCGTCACGGTGCCGATCACGGCGCACACCACGGCGATCAGACTGACCGCCGAGACGACGAGCCGCGTTCGCAGTGTGCGCGGCTGTCGTCCTCGCTGCTTCTGCGTACGCGGCCGTCGCCGACTGCTCATGACGCGGCTGGCTTGATCAGATAGCCGGCTCCGCGCCTGGTGTGGATCATCGGCTCGCGTCCCGCGTCGATCTTCCGCCGCAGATAGGAGATGTACAGCTCGACGACATTGGCCTGGCCGCCGAAGTCGTACGACCACACGCGGTCGAGGATCTGCGCCTTGCTGAGCACGCGCCGCGGGTTGCGCATCAGGAAGCGCAGCAGTTCGAACTCGGTGGCCGTGAGATGGATGCTCTCACCGGCCCGCCACACCTCGTGGCTGTCCTCGTCGAGGGTGAGGTCACCGACGACCAGCACCGAGTCGGAACGGCGGTCGGCGGCACCGGCCCGCCGGATCAGCCCACGCAGCCTGGCCACGACCTCTTCGAGGCTGAACGGCTTGGTGACGTAGTCGTCGCCACCGGCGGTCAGACCCGCGATCCGGTCCTCGACGGCGTCCTTGGCGGTCAGGAAGAGGACGGGCACGTCCGGCAGTTCGCGCCGCAGCCGCCCCAGCACGGCCAGACCGTCCATGTCCGGGAGCATCATGTCCAGGACGACGGCGTCGGGCCGGAACTCGCGCGCGGTCTGCATGGCGCCGTGTCCGTCACCCGCGCTGCGGATCTGCCAGCCTTCGTAGCGGAGGGCCATGGACAGCAGTTCGGTGATGGACAGCTCGTCGTCCACCACCAGCACTCGGACGGGGCTCCCGTCCGCCCTCAGCAGTTCGGTGCGCCCCTGGGGCGAGGTCGTGGTCATGGTGGACACCATGTCCGGGCCCTCTGAGAGCGCCCTTTCACGAATCTGTGATTTTCCTGAGAAACGCACAGACGTCTCTCAGGGAACTCCTGGGAAGATCGCGAAGCAGCCTGGTTTCCGGGGTCCGTGGCCCGGCCCGGGCACAGGGATGAGACGCGGATGAGCGGGCGTCGTCATGAGTCCCCTGTGCGCGCCCTGGGTTGACGGGGACTCAGGCAGGGCGTTGCCTGGGACGTCGATGCGCCGCCCGATGCGCCGCCCGAGCCTGCCGGAGCATCTCGAGGGCCTCCGCGAGGCCGGACCCGGTGCGGCCCGGCGCGTGGCTCACTCGGGCGCCCGCCGGAACGTGTAACTGCGCTCGGCCCTGGCCACGTGCAGCGTGTACGACTCGTACCAGTGCGTGCGCCCGTGCTCCTGGGCCGCGCGGTGCTCCAGATCGCTCCGCCACTCCTCGATGGCAGCCAGGTCCCGGAAGTACCCGACGGTGATCGAGAACCTGCCCGGGGTACGCGCGTGTCCTGCGGCGAGGCCCTCAGAACAAACCGTCCTGCACCTCAGCCTCCCCCGTCTTCCGCACCGGAACGGTGACTTCGTCGCGCGTGGCGGCCGTCAGCTCCCAGCCCGTCATCAGCCGCGTGTCCAGCACGAGAACCCCGCGTCCCGTCAGCAGATGAAGATCGGGTCCGGCGGCGGCCAGCACCTCTCCGCTCAGCGCCCCGCCGGCCACGAGCTCGCTCACCACACCGTCCGCACGGGGCAGCCCGTCGAGGCCGAACACCGCACTGTGGTCGACGGCCCGGAACGGCGCCCGCTCCAGCGACTCCGGCCAGCCATCGAGTGCCACCGCCCGCGCGTGCAGCTCCGCCAGCTCGGCGACCCGCTCCCCGGCCGGGGGCAGCGCGGCGCGCACCACCCGTTTGCCGGCGTACGGAATCCGGTCCGGCACCCGGAGCGCTGCCCTCAGCAGCTCCTCCGCGCGCCGAGCCGCCATCAGCGGCCCGCGCCCCAGCCAGCTGAAGGAGACGGCACCCTGCTCGAGAAGCCGCGCCGAACCGCGCTCGGCCGCGGTGATCCCGACCTTGACCAGACCGGGCCCGAACCAGGCGAGATACACCCGGTAAGGCCGCGGATCGTCGGCGACGGTATCGGCGGCGACGGAATGCGCCCGGTCGAGGCGAGCGCACTCCTCGCACCGCGCCCCCGTGCTGCGCCCGGACACCTCGGCCCGCACCGGACACGCGTGGCCGCGGGCGCCCACACACGTCCGCACGCCCCCGCCCACGACTGCGAAGGCCACCCGCTTCCCGCGCCCGACACCACTGCGCCGCCCGCCTTCCCATCCGAGCACGGGCCCGTCCTCACCCCACCGCAGCCCCGTGCATCTCCACACCTGAGTCATCGCTCTCGACAGTAGGGGCCACCACTGACAACGCCCGGGGCGTGAAGCCCCGGCAGTGACCCGCGCCGTCCCAGCCGGGGAGCTCATGGACGGCGTCAGCCGAGAGAAACGGCCTGCCCCTCGGCGGTGATGCGGCTTTAAAGTAGGGCGATCGGCTGCTCTGACGGATGAGTCAGGAGCGGTGCTCAAGGGGAAGGCTGGGGGGCGTGTCATGTCCAAGGTTCTGCACGGGCGTATCCGAAGACCTGCCGAAGTGGGGTTGTGCGGCGCGTTGTTGGCCGCCTCGGTACTGGTCGCGCCCGCCGCGACCGCGTCGGGCGGGGAGCCTGCCGCAGGGCGAACCGTGGGAGTGGTTTCCGACGCGAGGAACGCGGTGGACCACCGGGCGCCGAACGCCGAGTTGGGGGACGGCGGACGCGTCGAACTCGTCGGTGGTCACGACATCCACGTCACGAAGCAGCCGAAGGACGCTGCGGGTCAAGCGGCCCGCTATGCCTTCGGCGCCATGAACGGGACGGTGACCGTACGGCCGTCCGGGCCGCACACGGCAGACCGTAGGGCCGCGAACCTCCCGCTGACCTCGGCGGGTGCCGACGCCACGCGCACGCCCGCCACGCGGAGCGGTCTCACCGCGCTGAGCGCCGCCACGTCGACGTACCCGGTGAAGCTGAGCATCACGAACGCCGACGTCACGAGCAAGTACTTCTATGTCTGGAACCGCAAGACCTGGGCGGCATACCTGGTCAACAGCGACGCCGCCGGTCCCACGGCGACCGTGAAGCTGCCGCCGGGTGACTACTTCTCGGTGGCTCTGCACATGGACTGGCGACAGCCGAGCTATCTCCTCACCCGTACCTTCACCGTCGGATCGGCCGCCACGACTGTCACCTTCGACCAGCGTGCAGCCAAGGAGGCCGGGATCCGGTCCGACGACACCACCGCCACACGGCTGGACTCGTCCGTGTGGATCAGCGTCCCGGGCGGTGACCTGGCGGGTTTCGCCGGCGGAGGCGCCGACAAGGTGTACGTCACCCCGTTCTCGGTGCCGGGCGTCGCGCTGCGCATCCACGACGTGCTGGGGAAGAAGGGCTCCTCGGCGAGCGCGCCGAGCCCCTACCGGTACGACCTTGTGCACAGCTTCACCACCACGGTGCCGAGCTCGCCCGTTGCGACGGTCCGTACGTCAGCGCTGTCGAAGACCGTCACGCAGGTCGACGCCCCCGGTGCCCACACGACCGCGTACCTGGAGACGGCCCCGGATCTCGGCGAGTGGACGGGCGTCTTCCTCGGCAGCAACGTGCCGGTGGCCGGCTCCGTCACCGAGTACGTCACCCCCGGAGTCAGCTACATGCGCTCGCTGGACTACGCCGTGGGTGATCTGTACCTGATCCTGCCCGACCGGACCCTGCCCGCCGGGACCAGTCCGGGCGAGGTCCTGGGCGCGGCTCCGCTGCAGCCGGTGCGCGGGCCGTCCCCCGGATCGCAGTGGTACAACGGCAAGGCCTCGCTGTTCGAGACGCGCACCTTCGGCGACACCACGGGCCACTACGGCTACGACCGCAGGGCGACGTACTCGTACAAGCTGACGGGCTCCGATGGCGTCACCTACGCCCAGGCATCGGGTCTCGACTCCGGCCACTCCCTGACGTCGGCGACGGTGCCCACCGCTCCGCAGACGTACACCCTCGAGCAGACCATGCACCGCCATGTCCCCTACTCCCGGCTGTCCACGGACGTACACAACCAGTGGACGTTCCGGTCGGGCTACGCCGGCGGCAAAGAACTCCCCCTGATCGACACCGATGTGAAGGTCTCCGGGCTCGACGCGCTGGGACGTGCGGCCGCCGGGCCGGTCCGGATCGACGCGAGCGCCACCACACGCGCCACGGACGCGGCCCAGGCGAACACCAGGATCACGGGCCTGGCGTACTCCACGGACGACGGCACCACCTGGACCGATCTCCCCGCCGCGGCCGACGGCTCGGCGACGCTGGACGTCCCTGCCGCCTCCTTCATCACTCTGCGCGTCGCCGCCGTCGACGACCAGGGCGGCAGCCTCAGCCGCACCATCGACCGGGCGTTCGCCGGGCCCGCCCCGCAGGGCAACGAGACCGTTGGCGCGACCCGTATCTCGAACGTCACCGTGAACGGCGGCAAGCCGGTGGAACTGACCGACCAGCCGCTCCAGCACTTCGATGCGAAGTTCACCGCCACCGACCCCTCGGGAATCGCGCGCGGGGACATGTACCTCTACCGGGGTTCGTACGACGCTCCCGGCGCCGTCCTCTACAGCCCGTGGCCGGGAGCGTGCACCAAGGTCAATGCGACCACGTCCACCTGCCAGGTGTCCTTCGCCTACATCGAGCCGCGCTGGACCCTGGGCCGCAACTCCCTTGCCGGTCCCTGGAAGGTCGCGGCCTGGGCCGAGTCCGCGGACGGCACAGGACGCATCGACCTGCACGCAGCCGCCACGCAGTCCCTGCTGCGTGACACGACCCTGTCGGCCAACGCGTCCCTCGAACCGGTGACCAAGGGCAAGACACTCACCGTCACCGGCAAGCTCTCCATCGTGGACTGGGAGACGCTCGGCGGCTATCACGGGAACCCCCGCCAGAAAGTGCAGCTCCAGTTCCGCAAGAAGGGATCGTCCACGTACACGACCGTCAAGACGGTCACGACGGACAGCTCCGGAAACCTGAAGACCACGGTGAAGGCCTCCGTGGACGGCTACTGGCGCTACAGCTACGGGGGCACCTCCACCACGGCTCCCGTCAACGCCGGCGGCGACTTCGTCGACGTCCGCTGACGTCACGACCGCGTAAGGCCCCGGCCTCACCGGCCGGGGCCTCTCCGTCACTGGAGTGCCCCGGGTTCACAGCCCTCGAGCCCGTTCAACGGGGCTGCGGCGGGCCGTCGTTCAGTCCTCGTCCAGGCGCCAGGTCTCCCAGACCGAGTCAAGGCGCCGGTAGGCGTCGTCGAACCAGGCGTCGTTCAACGGGACGGTCACGGTCACCGTGGTCAGGGACATCGAGTGGTCCTCGATCGTGGCACGGCACCGGTCATCGTCCTCGTCGAGCTCGATGAACAGCCACGGGGCACGTGTGCGCTCACGCCAGGCGATGTCCAGCCCTGCGTCGAGCATGTCCAGGGCCTTCTGCCACTGCCGCAGGTCCTCGGGCCCGATCCAGGTCTTCAGACCGCCGCGCACGAAGGGCGTGTCGACCAGGAACTCCCCGGCCAGCACATCGGACTCCGTCGGGCTCGTCCGCTCCTGCTTCCCCATGATCCGGAGAACGACGCTGTTGCCTTCGCCCTCCAGGCGGATCAGGTCGATCGGATCCTCAGCCATGACTACCCCTCCCGGCTCGCGCATGTGCCGAACCCTGATCGTCGGCAGCCACGCGAAGGCGACCGAGAGGTGACCAAGAGTGGGTCGGGTCTTGTGCCACCCACCCATGTCAGATGCCCCGCCGGATGATCCGGCGGGCCGTCTGATCCCTGCGTGTTCGGCAGGGTCCGAACCTGCCGGGACGGTGACGAGAGCCGGTGTTCAACCCTCGTCAGCCGGCCCACGGCGGCCGTAGAAGTCCTCGCATGCCTGCCGCTGGATCTCGTCGGCGTTCGCGAGGAGTTTCTCCAGGGGCTCCGCGGCCCCTGAAGGAGGAGCGGGCATCTGGGTGAGCGTGTCGTACAGGTACTCGCAGGCCTCTGCTTCGGTGCCGAAACGCCGAATGACCCTGTCCTGGGAGCGTTGGCGCAGGCCGACGGTCCAGGCATCCGCCTCACGGCGCAGGAAGTAGTAGGCGTCCGGTTGGACGGGCACATCGTGGACGTCGGCAATCTCGTAGAACGCCTCGGGAACGTCCGCTTCGCGGAGTCTTTCGACGAGTTCTGCGCTGTCCATCAGGTTCGTCCCGTCGCCCGGCTCAAGGTAGGCCCCGACGCAGGGGGTTGAGGCCACCCCGGACGCCGCGGGTCAGGTCACCGGCAATGCTTGCAGATACTTCAACGTGACGAGGTCGGAGACCGCCGATTTCGTCACGTACCGGAGACCGAGGCCACGCTGGCCGAACCAGGGCCTGATCGGGCCGGCCTCGACGGTGAACGGCCTGATGACCCGGTAGAGGTGGTAACTGTACGGATAGTCCTCGGTGTAGGTGTCGAGATTGCTCGGCGGAATGGCACGGCTGGCGTACGGCGTGCCTGCGGGGGCGAGGAAATTGCCGAAACCGCTGCCGAAGAGGTCGACCAACTGGCCCCTGTGGAGCGTCGTGGAATGCTCGACCGGCTTGCCGTTCCTCAGCACGAAGCCATTGCTGTCGGGATACCACCAGCCCGACTTCCCTGTCTGGGGATCCGTCTGCCAGTAACACGCGAGGAACTGGGACACGGAGAGGTGGTCCGTTTGCTCATAGCCCCTCAGCATCCTGCCGAGGGCACCTCTCTGAGGAAGGTATGCCGGTCCCAGCCGCCAGTCGTTGCGGTAGTAGCGCTGATCTGTCGTCTCCGGGGCGCCGTTGGACCCGCGGCTGCGGTTCTCGGTGGGGCAGTACGCGGTGTTCCCCGCACGGGGATGGACGGCTTGGGCCGTCGCCGGTGAGATGCCGGTCAGCAGGAGGAGCGAAGCGAGAGCACTCCCCATGAAGGCGCGCAGTACGCGCATTCGGTGTCCCTTCTCTTCCGGCGCCAACCCGGCGCCGCCTGGGGGCGGGCAGCCGGTGTCGGTCACCAGTTGCCGGCCTCATCGGACAGGGCTCATTTCATGCGCGGTACAACCGTCAGGGGCGAAGGCGTCGCAGATAGTCACCCGAACCGATGAACGCGAGTCCTCGGACAGCCGAAGAGCGGAGACGATGACCGGACCGCGCGGGACCGCGAGGTGGTGATGCGCTCCTCTTCCACGCGGGGTGATCCATGGCAGCAAATCTGGTGGTGCGGGCTGAGCTGCGCACGATCGAGGGACGCCACGGGCGTAGGGCGGCTTGTCAGTCCCCATGGCTAGGCTCGCGGACGCGCGGTCGGCCTCCGAGGTGTCCAGCTCTGTAGAGCAGCTGCATCCCCGGCTTTGTCCGGGGGCGGCCCGGGACCAACCCGGGACCTAACCGACGGTCGGGCTTCGCCGATGGCCAAGAGTGAGACCTGCCAGTGCCGACCGCGCACCAAATCACTGGCGTACGTCGAGTGAAGGCGCACGTTTTCCCGGGAACTTGCAGACGGTCATGCCGACCGATTCATCCGCCGCGCGCAGCACCCAGCGCAGTTGTAAGGCCACCGCTCGTACAACTCATGCATGTCCGCCGCGAGATCCCGCCGGCGGACTGACCAACACAGGTTCCACCCGCAGCGGTTCACGGCTTCCCCGACGCTCGCCGCCCGACCGGGCACGCAGAGGGCACCGATGGCGTTCTCCCGACCTTCGGCGCCCCAATCGTGCGTGTATGTGGGCCTAGTTGCGGTAATGGTCGGTCATGGTGGGCGAGGAGCCGTGCATCGTGTTGGCGTTGAAGGACACCCGGTCGTTGTACGCCTGCACCCGTCGTGCCTGCTCGACAAGGAGCCCTTCGGCGCTCTCAGTGGTACCGCTTCTGCGCCGTACGAGCTTGACGATCAGAACGATCGCCAACGTCACCATGAGTCCGAACAGGACTCCCAGCTCGATCATGAAACCCCCGTTGTGATCGGCATCAGTGCTCAGTTCGGATGATAGCGATGGACCTGGTGGCGACCTAGACCAAAAGCCTCGCGGTCAATCCCCCTCGGTACAGAACGAGATGGGCGAGGTCGCCGGGGAGCCCGAGGTACAGGACACAGTCGGACGATGCCGCATCCGGCCAGGGCGGGTGGTTGCGGCAACTGACCAAACGGGTGCTGGAGTCCTTCCTTGGAAGGCGAGATCACCGATCACCTCGGCCACGAGAAGCACGACCCAGCCGGGAAGGACAACGGCAACAGCCGCGACGGAGGGGCGAGGGGCCGGGGAGCGGTGAACGCCCGATGAAGAATGTCCGGCCGGATTCCGCGTGGGCTCGTGCGGAGACGATCACCTGCCTGTCGTGCGGCGGTGATACATCCCCGGGGCATCACCGCCCTCCTGTTCTGCCTTCTGGCGGCCGTGGGCGCCGTCGCGTGCGAGGTGACGCCGCCGCCCGACGACACGGTCGTGGCTCCGGCTCCGCGCTCCAGCGCGCCGCGCGCCGAGGTGACGCCGTCGGCGGTTCCCACGACGGCCCGACAGAGCGCCACACCCGCCCCGAGCGCGCCCCCCACGCGATCCGCCGTGCCCCGTCCCCCGCGAACGACTGCGCCACGCGCGATCTGGTACTCACTTCCGACAAGCCGAGGCGGGCCGTCCTGGGCAACCCGGGGGATGTGGCCATGGACATACGGCTGCGCAACCGCTCCGGCATCAACTGTGTACTCGACGGGTGGCCGGGCGTCGACTTCGTCGGTGGGAAAGCAGAGCCCCCCACGAAGTGCGTGCCGGGCCATCCGGGCCGGCAGCACCTCGGCCGCATCGACACGACGAGCCGGCGGCGCCTGTCGGTGACGCGCTACGGTCCGGGGCACCCCACAGCTGTCCGGCTCGCTCCCGGGCGGAGCACATCGTTCAGCCTCGTCTGGAAGTCGGCCACGGAGACGGTCTGCAACGGCGCCGACTTCTACGACCCGCCGTACGCCGCGGACATCTGGGTGCCCGGCGACTCCGCGCCTGTGGTCGTGACACTGCTGCCCATCTCGCCTTGCCACGGAAAAATCGGAATCACCCCGTTCGGAATCACCGGCCGAGGCCCATCGCCCCACCTCAGCGGGGTGACCTCGCCCACCGAGGTGGAGGTCTGCGTCGACTTCGGACCGTACATCGACTCACGCGCATGGGGCGGCTACGTCATCGACCCAGGCAGCACCACCCCGACAACACCTACGAGGTCCCCCAGAACGCGCCTGCGGCCGAACCGACGCTCGCACGATCATGGAGAGGCTCGGTCACGACACGTCACGATGACGCTCGATGCGCACGCACATGTGCTTGGGACGACGCTGCGGGCCGCCGCCGATCAGGTGGACGACGCTCTCGGCCTCGATGACTCCGACGAGGGTTCGGAGGACGTGGTGGAGCCCGGCACCGACGACTGAGCACGGTTTCCGGCCACGTTGATGTCACCGGCTGATGTCAAAGACCCCCCGGGCTGAGCCCGGGGGGTCTTTGATCGGTGTGCACTCGGCAGGATTCGAACCTGCAACCTTCTGATCCGTAGTCAGATGCTCTATCCGTTAAGCTACGAGTGCTTGTTCTCTTTTTTCTCCGCCGTTCCCGGCCCTTCCGGCCCGCTCGCGGCGACAGGAAGAACATTACATGACTGCCGCCGCCATGTGAAATCCATTTGCCCTACCCCTTGTGACCTGCGGAGACACCCTCAGTCGGGGGGTCGAGGGCGAGGCTCCGAGCGGCCCCTCGAAAACGCCGAAGCCCCGGCCGTACGGACCGGGGCTTCGGTGATCAAGCGCGGAGGCGGAGGGATTTGAACCCTCGATGGGCTTTAAGGCCCAAACCGCATTAGCAGTGCGGCGCCATAGACCGGACTAGGCGACGCCTCCAGCACAACCGCCCGCGCGAGCGCGAGTGGTGCGTGCAGATGATGACACAGCTGAGCGTGCTGTCACCAATCGCCCCCCACGGTACTAGGCGGAAAGGCCACAGGGCAAAGCACTGGGCCGCAAACCGCGGGGCGCGATCCGGCGACGTCACCCCGCGGGCCGCTCCGGGCGGCCTCTCCCTCGGCGGTGCGCTCGCGGAACCTGGCCGGCCGGGCGCGTGCCGCGCCTCACCGGCCCCATCCGTCACTCCGCCGACAGGCGGACGGCGGGGCCCGGGGCGCAACCGTCCCGCTTCTTTGCCGTTGGTCAGGGCATGGTCCAGTTCACCTCGCGCGGTCTGATCATCGGGGCCCTCACCCTTCTCTCCGTGTCCGCCGTGCCCGCCGTGTCCGTCGCGGCGGACGCCCACAGCCGGCCCCGGGTGCCGGGCACCGACCGGCTCGTCCTCACCGTGCGCCACGCGGGGCAGGCGGACGGCACGTACGTCCTGCGCTGCCATCCGGGGGGCGGCACCCATCCGAGAGCCCTGGAGGCCTGCGGCGCGCTCGACCGGCGGACCGTCTGGGGCCGGGACCCCTTCGCGCCCGTCCCGCCACGCAGCCTGTGCACGATGCAGTACGGCGGCCCCGCCACCGCGCGCGTCACGGGGGTCTGGGCGGGACGTCCGGTCGACGCCCGCTACGACCGCAGCGACGGCTGCCAGATCGCACGCTGGAACGACCTCGTGCCGCTGCTTCCGGACGTTCGTTCGCAAAACGTGCCCAGTCGGACCACCTCGGGCACCGGCCGGCGCCACGGGTAATGTCCGGGTTCCGCCCGGTCACCTGTGCAGTCACACGATCTGCGTCACTTCCGCGTGCGACCTCCCTCTCATCCGGCGCCGCAGGCTGGGGCGCTGCCCGTAGACTCGCTCACGTGACACGCTGCGGGCCGGTTGGCAAGATGGCCCCCGCGGTCGGCAAGGTGCGGTAACAGGGAGGAAGCGTCTCGTGAGCAGCAGGCCATCCCGAGGCGCTGCTCGCCTCGCTGCCATACTGGACGCTCTTCCCGACGCGTTGGTACTGGTCAACGCCAACGGAACCGTCGTCAACGCCAACACCATCGCCCTGGAGGCCTTCGAGACCCCGGGCACCGCCCTGGTGGGGCGCGGCCTGCTCGATCTGCTGCCCGAGTTCGACTCGCGCCTGATCCCCGGGTCCATGCGGCGACCCGACTCCGTGGACCCGAGCGGGCGGACCAAGCCGACGCGGATGATCGCCCGCCGGACGGACGGCAGCGAGTTCCCCGTCGAGGTCACGAGCGCCAATCTCGAGGACGGCCGCCAGGCGTACGACGGCTACGGCTACACCGGCGACGAGCTCCTGATGCTCGTCGTCCGCGATCTGTCCGGCACCGTCGACACGGAGGCCGAACTCGCCCGCTCCCAGCGGCAGACCGAGATGATCCTGCGAGCCGCGGCCGAGGGCGTGGTGGGCACGGACACGGACGGGCGGATCGTGCTCGTCAACCCGGCCGCCGCCCAGATCCTCGGCTACCGTGCCAGCGACCTCGGCGGCAAGGAGCTGCACACCCTGGTGCTGCACTCCCGTGAGGACGGCTCGCCCTTCCCGTACACGGAGTCGCCGCTGCACGACACCCTGCGCTCCGGACGCAAGCACCGGGTGCGCGGGCAGGTGCTGTGGTCCAAGGCCGGGGACAAGGTGTCCGTCGACCTGACGACCGCGCCCGTGCGCGACGGCGATCAGCTCGTCGGCGCCGTGCTGACGTTCACGGACCGGCGCCCCTTCGACATGCTCGTCGCGGAGAAGGAAGAGGCCGCGAGGCAGCACGAGCAGGAGCTCGAGCGGATCGCCGGCAAGCACAAGGAGGAGCTGGAGCGGCTGCGCGAGGAGCACGCCGCCGAGCTCGCCGAGCTGCGCGAGCAGCACGCGGAGGACATCGCGGCGGGCGACGAACGCTACGCCGCCCTCGGTGAGCGCGAGAAGGACCGCTACGAGGCGCTGGCCGCCCGGCACGATCAACTGCTCGCGGTGCTCGCTCAGTCGCTGCGCGGCCCCCTCGACCAGCTGCGCGGGGAGCTGTCGAAGCTCGCCGCGGACGACGCCGGCCAGCTGTGGCCCGAGGCCAACCAGGTGCTCCACCACCTCTCGGCCGGCTACTCGCGTATCACCACCCTCGTCGACAACGTGCTCGGCTACCAGCGGCTGGACGCCGGTGACGACGAACTCGTCCGTACGGCCGTCATGCTCGACGCCGTCGTCGCCGCCGGTGTCGAAGGCGCCATCGAACTGATCGGGCCCGGGCGCGTGCAGTTCGCCGTGCACGCCCCGCCCATCGAGGCCGAGGTGGACCCGCAACGGCTCGCACTGGCGCTCGCGCACCTCGTCGCGGATGTGGCGGGCGTCGACGCCACCGGCAACGCGCCCGTCTCGGCGGGCGGTTACATGGACAGCACCGTGGTCGTGGCGGCCGCGCAGCGCGGGGAGGTCGTCCGGATCGAGGTGCGCGGCCCGTACCCCGGGGGAGACCCGGTGCACCAGCCGATCGTCGGCGGCATCGTGCGCGCGCACGGCGGTGTGCTGCAGACGCACGAGGTGCCGGGCATGAGCGGCAACGCCTACGTGCTCGAAGTGCCGATCGGCGGCGGCGCCGGGGCCGTCCCGCCGCCTGTTGCCACGGCTCTCGCGCTGGAGCCCGGCACCGGCCCGGCACCCGAGCAGACCCCCCAGCAAAGCGGTGGACGGCGGCGGGCCCGCCGGTCGTCCGTGGACGCCTTCCTGGAGAGCGAGGGAGGCGAAGCCGCCCCCGCCGACACGACCACCGCGCCCACCGGACGGCGCAGGCGGCGCGCGGCGGAGGAGTCCGCCGCCGAGGCGTCGGTTCCCGCACAGGCGACCGCGTCCGAGGACGGCACCGCCAAGTCCCCGGCGTCCGGCGGCACGGGACGGCGGCGCGGACGTCCGAGCACGGCCGAAGGGACGGCCGAGGGCTCGGTCGTGACCGCCGCCGAGCACGCCGCGGGCGCCCCGGCCGGCGGGCTGGGGGAGACCGTGCCGCCGCAGGGCGTGCCCGTGCCCACGGGACGGCGTGCCCGCCGGGGCGGCGAGCTCCAGGCACTGCCGCCCGCTCTGCCCGCCGCCTCGGACGCCCCGTCCGCCGACGACCCCGATGCCTCCGGAGGAGGACGCCGGCGGCGCGCCCTGGCCGCCGCCAACGAGCGTGCCGCCGCGGCGGATGCCGCGCCGCGGACGGTGTTCGCACTGCCGCCCGCCGAGGCGGACCGCGCCCCGCAGCAGAGCACTCCCGCTCCCGGCTGGGACGGCGAGGGCCGCCATGACGCGGTCCCGCACGACCGGACCGAGGACCACACGCCGCCGCAGCCGCACCCGGCGCCCTCGCCCAAGGGCCGCCGCCGGGCCCGCCCGGCCTCGGCGCCCGAGCAGCAGCCGGCCGGGGCCGGCACGACCGCGACGGTCCCTCCCCAGGGCGTACCGATCCAGCCGACGCCTCCCCAGAGCCTGCCCGCCCAGATGACGCCCGGGACTCCGGCCGGTGGCGTCCCGGTGCAGGGGGGCCCGCAGCCCGTTCCCGCACAGGGCCTGCCCGCGGCCGCCGCGCGGGCCGTTCCCCCGCACGGCCTTCCGGCTCAGGGCGCTCCGGTGGCGCCCAGGCAGCCCCTGCCCGCGCCGGCGCTTCCGGGGCAGCCCGCCCTCGCGCCGCAGGCCCAGCCGGTCCCGCAGCAGCCCGTGCCTCCGCAGTCCACTCCGGCGGGCGGTGTTCCGGGAGCAGCCACGCCCGCCCCCGGCACTCCGGTGCCCCCGCAGGCCTGGCCCGCTTCCGGCGCGGCCGCTCCCGTGGCGCAGTCGACTCCTTCGGCGGGCACCCCGCTCCCTCCGGAACACGCCCCACGGCCCCGGACCGCTCAGCCGCTGCCCGCCGAGTCGGCCGCACCCGTCGTCGACGCCAACTCGACCCAGGGACGGGCGATCAGTGTGCGGACGCTCGGCCAGGGTGTGCCGTTCGCCCGCCAGGGCGCACAGCCGCAGGCCCAGCCCCGCTCCCAGACACCGACGCCTCCCCCGCACCAGTCGAACGGTGCGGGCCGCCGCCGCAAGCTCGGCACGCCTCCCGAACCCGCCGGCGAGCGGCCGGAGACGGCGGCGCGCGCGCACCCGCAGGGCGCGGGGTCTTCCCTACCGGCCCAGTCCACCCGGGCCGGGCAGTCCCGTCCGGCCGGGGTCAGCGAGGGCGCCGGGCGGTCGTACGCCATAGGAGCACCGGACAAGAACGCCGACGAAGGCCCCGAGCCGCTCGACGGCCCCGGCGGTGCCGTGGAGATCGCCGACCAGCCCCAGGCGCGACCGATGGACGCCGAGTTGCCCCCGGAGCCGCTGGACAACCCGCGACGGCTGCTCGTGTGGCCCGCGCCGGACGTGACGACCCAGCAGGCGCTGAGCGACCGCGGCTACCGGCCCGTCGTCGTCAACTCCCGTGAGGAGGTCGACGCCCAGATCGCCGCCTTCCCGGCCGCGCTCTTCGTCGACCCGCTGACCGGCCCCATCACGCGGACGGCGCTCCAGTCGCTGCGCCAGGCGGCGGTGGCCGCCGAGGTGCCCGTGCTGGTCACAGCGGGACTCGGACAGGCCACGCGTGAAGCGGCGTACGGTGCCGATCCGGCCGTGCTCCTGAAGGCGCTCGCCCCGCGGGACTCGGAACAGCACCCGCCGCGTGTCCTGCTCATAGAAGAGCACGCGGAGATCGCGCTGGCGCTCACGGCGACGCTGGAGCGGCGTGGAATGCAGGTCGCACGGGCGGCCTCGGACGCGGACGCGGTCACGCTGGCCGCGCAGATGCGGCCGAACCTGGTGGTGATGGACCTGATGCAGGTGCACCGCCGCCAGGCCGGAGTCGTCGACTGGCTGCGTGCGAACAACCTGCTCAACCGCACCCCGCTCGTCGTCTACACCGCTGCCGTCGATCAGGCCGACCTGCCCCGGCTGGTCTCGGGGGAGACGGTCCTGTTCCTGGCGGAGCGCTCGACGAGCGCCGAGGTGCAGGATCGGATCGTGGATCTGCTGGCGAGGGTCGGCACCAACTGACCGGACATTCCTGGAACACAGGGACATAAGGGCGTTGGGGTGGTGTTTCACGTGAAACGCCACCCCAACGCCCTTGTTTCTGCTGTCAGATCTTTGTGACGTCCAGTTCGCCCGCCGCGTACTGCCTGCGCAGCACCTTCTTGTCGAACTTGCCGACGCTGGTCTTGGGCACCGCCTCGACGATCGTCCAGCGCTCCGGCAGCTGCCACTTGGCGATCTTGGCTTCCTCCGCGAGGAACAAGCGCAGAGCATTGAAGTCCGTGGTGGCGCCCTGCTTCAGCACCACGGTGGCCAGCGGGCGTTCGCCCCACTTGTCATCCGGCACGGCGACGACCGCGGCCTCGGCGACATCCGGGTGGGACATCAGGGCGTTCTCCAGGTCCACCGAGGAGATCCACTCGCCGCCGGACTTGATGACGTCCTTGGCGCGGTCGGTCAGGGTGAGGAAGCCGTCAGGGCTTATGGTGCCGACGTCTCCGGTCTTGAGCCAGTCGTCCTCGCTGAACTTGTCGGCGGGACGCAGCGGCTCGGCGTCCGGGCCGTTGTAGTACGCCCCCGCGATCCACGGACCCCGTACTTCCAGCTCGCCCGCGGACTTGCCGTCCCAGGGCAGCCGCTCGCCGCCGGGGCCGGTGAGCCGGGCCTCGACGCCGGCCGGGAAACGGCCCTGGGTGAGCCGGTAGGCGAACTCCTCGTCGGTACCGACGGCATGGGCCGGCGGCCGGGCCACCGTGCCGAGAGGGGAGGTCTCGGTCATGCCCCAGGCGTGGCAGACACGCATGCCGAGCTTGTCGAAGGCCACCATGAGGGAGGGCGGGCAGGCCGAGCCGCCGATGGTGACCTGGCCGAGGAAGGAGACGTCGCGGGGCCGGGCGGTCAGCTCGGCGAGCAGGCCCTGCCAGATGGTGGGGACGGCGGCGGCATGCGTCGGCCGCTCGCACTCGATCATCTCCGCGAGCGGCGCGGGCTGGAGGAAGCGGTCGGGCATGAGGAGGTTGACGCCGGTCATGAAGGTGGCGTGCGGCAGACCCCAGGCGTTGACATGGAACTGCGGGACCACGACGAGCGAGGTGTCCTGGTCGGTCAGCCCCATCGACTGGGTCATGTTGACCTGCATGGAGTGCAGGTAGACGGAACGGTGGGAGTAGACGACGCCCTTGGGATCTCCGGTGGTGCCGGAGGTGTAGCACATGGCGGCGGCCTGACGTTCGTCCAGCTCGGGCCAGTCGTAGGTGGTCGGCTTGCCGGCGATGAGGTCCTCGTACTCGTGCACCTGGGGGGAGGCACCGTCGAGCAGCGAGCGGTCACCGGGACCGGACACGACCACGTGCTCGAGCGTCGGCAACTGCGGCAGGAGCGGGGCGATCAGCGGCAGCAGGGAGCCGTTGACGATGACGACGCGGTCGGCCGCGTGGTTCACGATCCAGGTCAGCTGCTCGGCCGGAAGGCGCAGGTTCAGCGTGTGCAGAACGGCACCCATGCACGGGATCGCGAAGTAGGCCTCCACGTGCTCCGCGTTGTTCCACATGAGCGTGGCGACCCGGTCGTCGTCCTGGACGCCGAGATCCTCGCGCAGGGCGTGGGCCAACTGGGCGGCGCGGGCGGCGATTTGCGCGTAGGAGCGGCGATGCGGCTCGCCCTCACCGGTCCAGGTGGTCACCTGGGAAGTTCCGTGGACTGTCGACCCGTGGGTCAGGATCCTGGAGATCAGCAGCGGTACGTCCTGCATCGTGCTCTGCACGGAGTCCTCCCGGGGCGACATTTCCTACGCGGTAGTAGGGGGTTGCGCTGATTCTGCGCACATACCGCGCGGTATGTCACTACGCCCGGACATGATCGATCAGGCGTCGCACCGTGGTGTCCGGCGCACCGGCTCCAGCTCGGGATCCTCCCGGAGTTTCCCAAGGGCCCGCGAGACCGCCGACTTGACCGTACCGATGGAGACACCGAGCACATCGGCGGTCTGCGCCTCGCTCAGGTCCTCGTAATAGCGCAGGACCACCATCGCCCGCTGGCGCGCCGGCAGCTTCATGATCGCCCGCCACATGGCGTCGTGCAGTGCCTGCTCCTCGGCGGGATCCGCCTCGGGTATCCCCTCGGGTTCGGGCAGCTCGTCACAGCTGAACTCGTCGACCTTGCGCTTGCGCCACTGCGAAGTCCGCGTGTTCAGCAGCGCCCTGCGCACATACCCGTCCAGGGCGCGGTGGTCCTCGATCCGGTCCCAGGCGACGTACGTCTTCGCCAGGGCGGTCTGCAGCAGGTCCTCCGCGTCGCTGGGGTTCGCGGTGAGCGACCGGGCGGTGCGCAGCAGCACCGGCTGGCGGGCCCTCACATAGGACGAGAAGGACGGGTACGGAAGAGTCTGCCTCGCTGACGTAGCAGCGTTCGAAGCGCTGGTGCAGACGGGTGTGGTCATGGCTCCACGCTAGGTTCACCACGTGTTCCGGCGGATCGCCCGCAGGTCCCGAAGCGGCCTCCGCCTCAGGTTGTAGGCGGGGGGTTGACCCCACCTACTGAAGGTGGACGAGACGATGCGCACCCCTGAGGGTTCATCCCTGAGAGACGGGGGCGGGGCGCCGGGCGTCGGCCCTCGGACGTCAGTCATCAGTTCTGGATCACCGGTCGTCGGTCCGCAGGCGTCGGTCCCCAGGCGTCAGGACCCACCCTCATCGGCGTCAGCGGTCGGCCGTCAGGATCAGACCCGACGTGGGGACGCCGGTGCCCGCCGTGACCAGGGTCCGGGCGGCACCGGGGACCTGGTTCACCGCCGTGCCGCGCAGTTGCCGTACTGCCTCCGCGATGCCGTTCATCCCGTGCAGATACGCCTCTCCCAGCTGCCCTCCGTGGGTGTTCAGCGGCAGCATTCCCGCGGCCACGAAGTCCGCTGCGGCGCCCGGTTCGCAGAAGCCGAACTCCTCCAGCTGCATCAGCACGAACGGCGTGAAGTGGTCGTAGAGGACCGCCACATCGATGTCTGCGGGACCCATCCCCGACGTGCGCCACAGCTGGCGGGCCACGACGCCCATCTCCGGCAGTCCGGTCAGGTCGTCCCGGTAGAAGCTGGTCATCTGCTCCTGGGCGCGGCCCGCGCCCTGAGCGGCCGCCGTCACCACGGCCGGTGGCTGCGGCAGATCGCGCGCCCGCTCCACCGAGGTCACCACCAATGCCTGCCCGCCGTCCGTCTCCTGGCAGCAGTCGAGCAGGCGCAGCGGCTCCACGATCCAGCGCGAGGCCGCGTGGTCGGCGAGCGTGATGGGTCTGCCGTGGAAGTACGCCGCCGGGTTCGTCGCCGCGTACCCTCGGTCCACGACGGCCACCTGGCCGAACGCTTCAGGGGTCAGTCCGTAGGTGTGCAGATACCGCTGGGCCGCCATCGCGACCCAGGAGGCGGGGGTGAGCAGCCCGAACGGCAGGGACCAGCCCAGCGCGGCGCCCTCCGCGGACGGCTCGCGATGCTGCACGCCGGAGCCGAAACGGCGGCCCGAGCGTTCGTTGAACGCGCGGTAGCAGACCACCACCTCGGCCACTCCGGTCGCCACCGCCAGCGCGGCCTGCTGGACCGTCGCGCACGCCGCCCCGCCCCCGTAGTGGATCCGCGAGAAGAAGGACAGCTCGCCGATACCGCTCGCCTGGGCCACGGTGATCTCGGGGCTGGTGTCCATCGTGAACGTGACCATGCCGTCCACGTCCGCGGGTTCGAGCCCCGCGTCGTCCAGCGCGGCGCGCACGGCTTCCACCGCCAGCCTCAGCTCACTGCGCCCCGAGTCCTTGGAGAACTCGGTGGCCCCGATCCCCACGACGGCCGCCCGGCCGCCGAGGGCGTCCTTCCTCCGTACGCTCATCCGGCCCTCCCGCTCGGGACGGTGACCGTGACCGTGCCCGTGACATGCCGGCCGACGCCGTTCGTCCCGACGACCCGCACCTCGGCCGTGTCCCCGTCCACTTCCTCCACCGTGCCGGTCAACACCATCGTGTCCCCCGGGTGGTTGGGGGCGCCGAGTCGTATGGCCACCTTGCGCAGGACCGCGTCCGGCCCGAAGTGGTCGGTGACGTACCGCCCGACCAGGCCGTTGGTGGTCAGGATGTTCATGAAGATGTCCGGTGAGCCCCTGCGGCGGGCGAGCTCCGCGTCGTGGTGCACGTCCTGGTAGTCGCGCGAGGCCATCGCCCCGGCCACGATCAGGGTGGGCGTGATCTCGATCTCCAGCGGCGGCAGGCGCGTACCGGGCTCCAGCGCACCGGCCTCCGGTCCGGGCTCCCTCATTGCGCACCCCGTTCCCGGACGACGGGCACCGGTTCCACGTCCCGGGCCCGGAAGACGGGGAGTTCCAGTTCCTCGTCGCACCGCAGGAATTCGAGGCGCACCGGCATGCCGATCCGCACCGCCTCGCAGGGCACCCCGACGACGTTGCTGACGATCCGCACGCCCTCCGCGAGTTCGATGAGGCCGACCACGTACGGAAGGTCGAAGGCCGGAAAGGACGGGTGGTGCATCACGACGTACGAGTAGACCGTTCCCTCGCCGCTCGCCTCGATCGTGTCCCAGTCCTGGCAGCCGCAGGCGTTGCACCCCGGTAGCCAGGGGAAGCGCAGGGTGCCGCAGCCGGCGCACCGCTGGATCATCAGCCGGTGGCGGGCCACGCCCTCCCAGAATCCGGCGTTGTCCCGGTTGATCACCGGCCGGGGCCTTCTGCCGCGGGATGCCTCACGGGCGGGGGCGTACTTGAGGATCCGGAACCGGTGGGTTCCCACCGGTTCGTCGTCCACCCGCACCTCCATCCGCGTCGTGACGAAGTACCCGGCGCCGAGCTTCGTGCGTTTCCGGTCCGACACGGACTCGATCACCGCGTCGAACCTGACCTCGTCCCCGGGCCGCAGCGGGCGCAGATACTCCTGCTCGCAGTCGGTGGCGACGACCGAGGTGCAGCCGGCCTCGTCGAGCAGTCCCAGCAGTTCGTCGTACGCGTCCGAACGCCCCGCGTGGCCCGACAGGCCGCCCATCGTCCACACCTGGAGCATGGTGGGCGGCGCGATCGCGTCCGGGCCGGTGTACGCGGGGCTGGCGTCGCCCATCGCCTCGCACCAGTGCCGGATCATCGGCAGGTTGACCGCGTCCTTGCCGACTCCGGCGACCGACGCGGCCCGCCCCTCGTACGTCTTCAGCCGCGCGGCGAACTCCTCCGGCTCCGGAGGCTGCGTCCCGGGCCTCCCGGCGGTCGTCAGTCGGGGCGCGCCGCGTTCGACGGGCGGCGCCTCGACCTTCTCGTTGCTCCCGCCCCTCATCGCCGCTGCCCCCTCGTCCGCGTCCCGGGCCACCGTTCCATGGTCTTCTGACTGTCCGTCAGATAGGACTCGCTGTCAAGGTCACTGTGGACGCGGGGCAACCGCGCGTGCTTGTGGACTCGTGGGCGGAAAACGCCCGCGCGGCGGCACCGAAGTACCGCCGCGCGAACGTGTGATGACCCTTGAAAGCACATGTCACGGAAGTTCAGGACCGATGTCGGGGCACCGGTCCCTCGCTCACCACAGGTGGCTGAAGTTGATGAGCACGTTCTCGCTCCTCTGGTCGATGGCCGTGAACGCCGAGCGGTTCACCTGGGCGGTGTTGCTCCGGTTCGAGGCGCCGAAGCCGACCGCCTGCTGCTGCGTGGTGGAGGAGTTGCCGTTGTTGTCGCGTCCGACCCCGCTGCGGGAGACACTCGCAGCCGCCGCGTTCGATCCGTCGTCCGCGTAGGCGCCGTTGTCTGCCGAGGCGACGCCCGTGAAGAGCGCCGCGGCCAGCGGCAGCGCCGCCACGGCGGCAAGGACGCGGGCGGTACGGATGGTTGCCATGTTCTTTCCTCCAGGACCCCGTATGTTCCGGCACGGTGGCCGGGACGTGCGTGAAGTAGTTCTGATTCCGGGGGAGTTGGCCGACCTCCCCGGCCGGTGTACGACGTCGCGACTTCAGAGTTGCCCAGCGGATCACCGCCGAATCGCCCCTCAGGACGTGATTCGCCCTCAAGCGTGAGGAAATGTCGATAAACCCCTTTCGCCGTGCTTCACCTTTCTTGACCGGCGTTCGATCACCTCACCCCTTCCTTTTTTCGAACATGCGTACGAACATAGAGGCATGGCCACCATCGACCGGCAGGCCACCACTCTGGCCCTGGCCCACGCCCTGTCCGCCGCGGAGCGCGGCCTCGCGGTGATCCCGCTGTCCCGGACGAAGCTGCCGGCCCTGCGCTCCCCCCACCGAGACGACCCCGATCCGACGGCCCGCGCCTGCCACGGCGAATGCGGCCGATTCGGACACGGCGTGTACGACGCCTCCATCGACCCCCGCCGCATCCGCGAACTGTTCGCCGCCGCGCCCTGGGCCACCGGCTACGGCATCGCCTGCGGCCTCCATCCCCATCACCTCATCGGCATCGACCTCGACACCAAGTCCGGAACCGACTCCTCGGTGGCGCTGCGCGAACTCGCCCTGCGCCACCTGTTCACCATCCCCGACACCGTGGTCGTGCTGACCCCGAGCGGCGGCCGCCACCTGTGGCTGAGCGGACCGCCGGACGTCGTCGTGCCGAACTCCGCGAGCCGCCTGGCCCCCGGCATCGACGTACGCGGCGCGGGCGGCTATCTGGTCGGCCCCGGATCGCGCACCGAGCGCGGTGTGTACGGCACCGCCCCGGGCACCGCGCACCTGCCGCCCGCACCCTGCCCGCCCGCCCTGCTGCACCTGCTCACACCCCCGCCGCGCACCCGCCACCCCACGCCGTCGTCCACCGGCCGGCACGGCCAGGGCCTGGTCCAGTTCGTCCTCGCGGCGCACGAGGGCCAGCGCAACACCCGCCTCTTCTGGGCCGCCTGCCGGGCGTACGAGAACGGCATCGGCCCCGAACTGACCCCTGCCCTGATCGACGCGGCGGTCCGCACCGGTCTCACCCCGCGCGAGGCCCGTTCGACGATCGCGTCGGCGGCCCGGATGACGGCGCGGCCATGACCGGCCACCGGCCACGTGCCGCGGCTGTGCACACACGACGACAGTCATGACATCCGCCGGCCGCCGGGAGTCCGGTTCCCGGGCGACCGGCGGCTACAGAGCGGGGTTCCGTGACCACCCGCCGCACCCACGATCGAGTGGGCAGCACCGACCGCCTGGCCGGTGCCGGGCCGGCCAGGCCGCATCTCCGCTGTCAGTGGTGTTCCCAGCGGTGGGGGCGGACCTCCAGCGCTGCCCGGTCCCAGTGGGCCAGCTCGGCGGTCGCCTCATAGGTACTGTGGAGAAACTCGCCCAGCGCCCGGTCCGGATCGGCGGCCGCGGCGACCGCCTCGTAGGGCAGCACGAACTCACCGCTCACCCGCTGGTACGACGCCGCCGCGGGGCGGACCGGGTACTCGGGGAAGCCGGCCGGTTCGGGGTAGGCGTAGGCGTAGAACGCGCCCTCCTCACCGCCGCCGGGCCAGAACCCGCAGCTGGCCAACTCGACGGAGTAGGCCTCCGTCGTCACCCAGTCCGGCACGTTGGGGAGACCGCCAGGGGGATGCGGCGGCGCGGGCCGCCCGGAGAAGCGGGTGCAGGCCAGGTCCATCGACCCCCAGAAGAAGTGCACCGGGCTTGCCTTGCCGACGAATTGGGACCGGAACTCGCCGAAAGCCCGGTTCGCCTGCAGCAGTTGGCCCCAGAACAGCCGCACGGCGTGCGGGTCGTAGGAGGTGTGCCGGTAGTCGTCCGCGAACGGGATGGCGGGCTCCACCTCGTTGGGCCGCGGGTAGATCCGCGTCTGAATGCCCAGCTCTCCCAGCGCGCCCATGATCTCGGCATAGAACCGGGCCACCGGTTTGGACTCCAGCACCAGCTCACGCCTGCTTCCGTCGCTGGTACGAATGCCCAGCCGGTGGTCGACGAAGTCGAACTCGATCTCGAACGCACCGGTCCGGTACGGGATCGAGGACGTGGTGAACCCCCGAGGGGTGACATAGAGGGTGACCTGCCACCAGTGGTTGACCATGGGTGCGTGGGCCAGCCGGATCTTGCCGACGATCTGGGTCCACATGTGCAGTGTGTCCCGGGCCTCGACCCAGTCGGCCACCCGCAATCGTGGCCAGGCCCCGACCTGCTCCGTCTTGTGCCCGGCGTGTGCTTTGTGCGCGGCCATCGTGCCTCCCACGGGCCTCGCCGCTCCGGCGGCTCGCAGTCGCCCGCTCCCGGCGTCGCCGAAACCGTGCCCCGATCACCACCCCTGGCACCCGCACCGACGAGCAGACTGCCCGAAAAGATCCGATACGCCCAGACTATTCCCCGGGGTCGGGACCGACCAGATGGGACCGATGTGGTGGGCGGCAGGCGCGCGGTGTTCGCGGCGGTCATTCCCTGTGCTGGTCAGCGGCTCTGCCCGGCGGGCCGGCTGCCGATGACCACGGCGCACAGGCGCGCGACGGTGCCGGGCAGGAGCGCATAACGGGCGCCGGCCGCGTCGGAGAGCGCGCCGATGTTCGGCGAGCCGATGGGGGTGCTTCCGATGAACGCCGTCGACCACAGGGCGGTCACCTGGCCGCGGTGGTCGGGATCGGAGGCGAGCTGGATCGTGGCGTTCCCGTGTGGCGAGGAAGACGATGCCGGCCGCGCCGACCAGCACGCATGATCCGACGGCGGTCGCGATGGTGGGAATGGCGGCGACCAGGCCGACCGCGATCCGATCTCTGTCGGGGGCGGCTGTCCCTGTTTTCAAGACCGCTCGGGTGCCGCCGCAGAGTTTGACGGCGCCTTACGAGCGGACGGTCTTACGAGCGGGAGTCACGATCCCGCAGGGCACTGACGCCGCTGGAGTCGCTGAAGTGCTGGTAGGCATGCGCCTGGCGGCGCGCATCGCGCAGGCCCCTCGTAGCCGCCGCTTCGATTCGTCGCGCTTCCGGACTCGAAACCGACCGGCGCCGTTCACGACGCACCAGCACGATCATGGCGGCCGCCACGACGGCCCCGACCGCCGACGCAGCCAGTACCAGGTAGACCATGGTCACCCCCTCCTCCCCCTCAGACCGCGCCGCGCGACATGGCGCCCAGGCACTGATCATCAGAGGCTGCCCGGAAGCGTACCCATCGGCCAAGGCCGCTGAACCAGCATCGATGCCCGGCGGGGAAGGGCGACCGAAGGCTGCCCGCCGATGCGCACCTGGCACGCGCCGAAGTGGCCATAGGACGGCCACGAGACAGGTGCCGTCGCCCCGCGCTCAGTGAAGACAGCGGATCCCCGGGGTGACCGCACCCCGGGGATCCGCCGTCAGCGCGTCGCTCAGTGGCGCGTCAGGGCCTGGCGCAGCACGTCGTACACGTAGGTGTTGGCGTGCTTGCCGGTGAAGCGGTCGGACAGCGGGCCGGCCGCGGTCACGGGCACGTCCACACCGGTGTGGCCGGACGTCGTCCAGTCCATGTAGAAGCTCTTCTCGCTGCCGTGGATGGTGAACGGACCGTCCTCGGCGGAGATGCCGGTGCCGGACTCGTCGGCGGCGTCCGACTCCTCGACGGCCAGGCCGCCGGTCTCGTGGTCACCGGTGACGACCAGGAGGGTGTCGGGGTGGGTGGCGACGTAGGCGCGGGCCACGGCCACGGCCTTCTCCAGCTCCTGCATGGACTGCAGGACGCGGGTGCCGTTGTTCGAGTGACCGAACTCGTCGGTGCCCTCCTCCTCGACCATGAGGAAGAAGCCCTTCTTGTTCTTGTCCAGCGTGCTCAGCGCCTTGCTGGTCATCGTGGACAGACCGACCACCGGGCTGTACACGTCGCCCTGGCCCTCGGGGCGCTGCTGGAACATCTCCTCGTTGGCGAAGAGGCCGAGGAGCTTGCCGTCCTTGGCGCGGTTGAGCTGGTCCGCGCTGGAGACGTAGGAGTAACCGGCCTTCTGGGCCTTCTTGATGAGGTCGCCCTTGGTGCCCTTGCTCGCCTCGGACGGGTCCTCGGCGGGCTGGTCCTTGAACGCGCCGGCGTCGCCCGCGGGCAGCCACCAGTCCTCGCCGCCGCCCAGGATGACGTCGGGCTTGCTGACCTCGATGTACTGGCGCGCGATCTCGTCCTGCGCCGAGCGGTTGGCGGTGTTCGCGAAGAACGCCGCCGGCGAGGCGTCGGTGACCTGCGCGGTGGTGACCAGGCCGGTGGCCTTGCCGGCCGCCTTGGCCTGCTGGCCGAGGGTGGCCAGCGGGTTGCCGTCGACGTCGACGCTGATGGCGCCGTTGTAGGTCTTCTCGCCCGTGGCCCACGCGGTGGCGGCGGCGGCCGAGTCGGTGACGACGGCCTTCGGGTCGTCGGGCTCGGTGGTCAGCTGGCCCGAGACGGGGAGCTTGTCCATCGCGAGCTGGCCGCCGAGGCCGGTGAAGTGCAGGCGGGCGGCCTGGCGCATCGCGGCGCCCATGCCGTCACCGTTGATGAAGATGACGTTCTTGGCAGCCGGGGCCTTGGCCTTGGCCGGGGCGTGCGGAGCCGAAGCCGACGCGCCCAGCGTCGGGTTGACCACCATCGTCACGACGGCCGCGGCGATTGCGGCAGCCGCAGGAGCAGCGAACCGCCGCGCCCTACGAACATCCTGGGACACAACATCCTCCGTTGGTGTTCTTGCCCATTGCTTGACCGCGAACATAAGGAGCTTTGGGAGGTGATTGACCAAGGGAAGATGTCCGGCACGCGACGAGATCTTCAGTGGGAGGTAAAGGCGCAGGCCACACTTGTTCGAACAGCTCACGCGACAACGGACTCCGTCCCCTCCCGGCCGCACGTCCCGCACCCCGGCGACGGTACGCCCCCATCCGGTCGATGTCGCAGGTCAGCACTGTGCCGGGACTCCGCATTCCGCTGCGGGGTCGAGGGCGTGACCGGGGGTTGGGCGCGTGCTTCGGTCGCGTGGTGTGCGCGGTGCTGTGCCCGTCTTCCGACGTGCTGGGAGTCATTCGCCACGGCAGCGAGCCCGGGGTGCAGCGACTCGCCCAGGAACTGCCGCCAGTTGGAGCGACCGTCGACCTCCTCATCGGCGAAGTACGCACGTGGCAGTACGAGCCGTGGATATGGGTGAACCTCACGGCACCCAGTCACGGCGAAGGCTGGCTGTCCCCGTAGGGCTACGGATCAGAAGTTGCCGAGCCCCATCCGTGCCGGATCGTGCGGGGAATCACGGCTCGCCGACTTTCTGCGCCGCCGCCGCGAGGCGATCCGCCCGGCCGAGGTCGGCCTCGCCGACGGCCCCCGCCGCCGCACCAACGGCCTGCGCCGGGAAGAGGTGGCCATGTTCGCCGGTGTGTCGGTGGACTACGTCGTACGTCTCGAGCACGGCCGCAGCAGTCAGCCCTCGACCCAGCTGCTGGGGGCGCTGGCCCGGGCGTTGCGTCTGTCCGACGACGAGCGCGACCGCCTGTTCCAGCTGGCGGGCCACCAGCCCCGCCCGCCGACTGGGTGGCCCGCCTGGCCCGCGCCGGCCTTACACGTTGCTCGATCTGCTCGGCGACACCCCGGCCCTGGTGCTGTCCGACCTGGGCGAGGTCCTCGCCCAGAACCGGGCAGCCGTCCTGTTGTCAGGCGACCACACCGGCTTTTCCGGCGATCGGCGCTACGTCGTACATCGCTGGTTCACCGACCCCGCTGCCCGCGCCATCTGCCCGCCCGAGGAGCAGGAGTACCACGCCCGCCAGCTCGTGGCCGACCTGCGCGCGGCGGCCGGCCGCCGCTCCGGCGACCTCACAGTCACCGGACTCGTCGACCGGTTGCAGGCCGCGAGCGCCGACTTCCGCCGGCTGTGGACCGAGCACGAGGTGGCGGTCCGGCGCGCTGACCGCAAGACCTTCCTGAACCCACGGGTGGGCCGCCTGCTGATGGACTGCGAGACCCTGGTCACCCCCGACCAGGGTCAGCAACTGGTGGTACTCACCCCGGCGGACACCGAGACCCGCGAGCGGCTGGACCTGCTGCGGGTACTCGGTATCCAGGGATTTCCCACAGGGCAGACCGGCCTGCCCGTACGGTGAGGCGGCCGGCCGCAGGACACCGGCTCGGCATCCGGCGGTCCGGTCGGCGGAAGACGCCCCTAAGTCCGGGCCACAGGTGGGCCGCATGCGCTGGTCAAAGGTGGGATACCGCGGATCAGGACGCGACAGAGCGCATGCAGAGGGGGTGCCCCCGATGACGGGGGCACCCCCTTTGACCTGCGATGCTTCTGACCTGCAAGCGGTGGGTGTGGGATTTGGACCCACGGTGACTCGCGCCACGACGGTTTTCAAGAGCGTTGTGGTGTCGCTGCCGATTCGGCCCCTGACCTGCGTCAACGCCCTGAAGGAGACGGCTTATCCTCCCGCTGGCCCACACATGGCCCACAGCCATCGCATCAAGCACCTGGCTGGACCGCAGCGACCGTTCGCTTTTCAGGCGATCTCTGGCCCCAGCAGGGTGGGGCGTTGAGCGAGGATGACGACTGCGCACGTGCGGGCTTGGATGCCGTTGTCTGCGGACGTTGATGTCAGCGTCGATGTGACGGCCGCCCGCTTTGCAGGCCGTCTTCGGGGGCGCCCGGTGGCGGCAGGACTGGCCCGGAGGGCGAGGCGACCTCACGTGGACATCAGCTTGCAGGCGAGGCCCGTACCGCGCGGGGTACGGGCCTCGCCGATGGGCTCAGCCAATGCAGCCGGGAACGCTGTTCGGCGGGGCGCAGTTATTCGGCTTGTTGCGCCTGACCACGGTGTTGTTCAGCGTGACCGTGCCGGAGGCTTTGAAGATGCCGCCTCCGTCGGAGGCTTTATTGTCGGTGACGGTGCTGTCGTTCAGGGTCGTGGAGCCGGTGGCCGTGAGGCCGGCGGCGTTGTAGATGCCCCCGCCCTGGGCGGTGCCGCCGTCCGGAGCCTTGGCGGTGTTGCCGCTGATGTCCGACCGATGAGTCGTCACGGTGCCGCCCTCAGGGTTGTCGATGCCCCCGCCCTGGGCGGTGCCGCCGCGAGCGCTGGCCGTGTTGCCGAGCACTTTGCTGCTTTTCATGATGAGCTCGCCGAGGGCACCGTTCCTGATCCCGCCGCCCCGCGCGGTACCGCCTGCAGCGGTGGCGGTGTTGTCGATGACGCGGGTGTTGATCATGCGCATGGGGGCGTTGTTCGCGACTCCGCCGCCCGTGGCGAGGCCGCGCGGGGCGCTGGTGGTGTTGCGACTGATGACGGTGTCGGTCACCTTCATGTCAACGGCGTTGGACAGAGCACCGCGCGCGGTGCCGCCCGGGGCGCTCGCGTGGTTGTCGCTGATGGTGCTGTGGTCGATCGTCGTCGTCGCGAAAGCGGCGTGGCCGGCACCGAACGCGAAACTGTCGGGGTTCTCGGTGACGCTCACGGTGTTGTTGGTCACGCGGCTGCGGTTGAGCGTGAGAGGGCCGTCGTTGCCGATCCCGCCGCCGTCGGCGGTGCCCGCAGTCTTGCCGGTGTAGATGGCGGTGTTGTTGCTGACATCGGTGTCGTTCAAAGTCGCCGCGGGCCCATCGCTGTCGATGCCGCCGCCCTCCACAGAGATGCCGTCGGTGGCGGAATCGGCGGCATTGTGGACCACCCGGCTGTGGTTCACCGTCAAGGTTCCCTGGTTGTTGATGCCGCCCCCGCAGACCGCTCCCGCTCCTCCGGGGATGATGGGGCAGTCTGTCGCCCGGCCGCCGCTGATGGTGGTCTTGTTGAGCGTCAGGGTGCCCGTGTCGGCCACGAGGAGGATGCGGAAGTCTGGGGCGGATTTGGCGCGTGTGATGGTCGCACCGTTGCCGTCGATGGTGATCTCGCTGGTGATGGCGGGCAAGCCGTTGGCGGGATTGGCCGTGTCCGGGGACGTCAGCTTGTAGGTGCACTTACGGGCCAGCCGGAGGGTGTCGGCGCCCGGTGAGGCGTTGGCCGTGTTGATCGCCTCGACCAGATCTTTGACCTTGCACGGCACGTGCACGCTGGTGGCATGGTCAACCGCCTGTGTCTGGGCCGTGGCGCCACCTGCCAGGGCCGTCACCAGGCCCAGTGCGGCGGACACCGCGACGGTGCACGCTCGGAAGCGGGTCAGGGTCTGATTCATCGTGCAGCAGCACCTTTCGGCTTTCGGCAACCTCGCCCCGGCTTTTGGGGGCGAGGTTGGCCTGCACCGAAAAACCTCCAAACCGGACACGCTGCGCATCGGCCAGATGGCCGAGCGGACTTCACTCTCGCGGGTTGAAGGCCGCTACGGGACGGCCCTCGGGCGAGGCCGATGCATAGTTCTGACTCGTCCGAACGGCTGAGCCGCACGGCCCGGGATGTGCACCCGGCTGCCCCTCAACGGCTGCCGTCGAGGTGCATGCACGAAGGGCACGGCTGGGGCCGTTGGCGTACCCGATACGAAAACCCCCTCCGGAAGATCCCGGAGGGGGTGTTTGCCCTGGTAAGGCGGCGGTGGCTGGGGCCAGGGTCGAACCCGCGACCGTTCGCTTTCCAGGCGAGTTGATCGTGCGGCCAGGATCATGATCCGGCCCGACAACGTCTGCCGGCCGGAACGGCAGGCTGCGCAGGTCCCCACCAACACGCTTTCCAACTGTGTTGGTGGCGTGGTACGCGTCGTTCGGGGGCGTTCACCTGGGTTCATGGGTGGACGGTCGCCGGGTCGGGCTCGGCCATAGGTCTCGCCTGAACGGCGGTGAACGGGGCTGAATGAGACGGAAATTGAGACGGCCACGGTCGTGACTGATGCACCACCGAGCCCTCTACGAGAGAGGGTCGTCGCAGTACTGGGCGAGCAAAGCGATGGTGCCGGCACTCGCGGGGTCGGCGACAGCATCCAACTGCCCCTTGAACGTGGCTATGTCTGCCTTGCGCGAGCCCGGGCGCTGGGGCGGGACAGTCTTGACGATGTTCTGACACGTGGCCGGTTGACCCCGCGTTCCGCGCGGCGTTGGATCTACCCTGCCCGTGCGGGTGTCCGGGCAGAGAGCTGACTCTATGACTGAGGGTGCCGGACCCGGGCTGATAAGGGTGGTGTACTTCGAGCAGACGTCTGCGCTGATGATGGGCGCGGGCGCGGTGTTGTCCGAAGGGTTGTTGCTGCTCTTGATCGGAACGACTCACCGGCTGGAGACCCTGCTGGTCGGCACGGTTGCGGTCACTCTGGGGTGCCTGGCGCTGCTGCCACTCGGTTTCCGTCTCCCCGCCCGGCTCCGCCGCAAGTACGAGCAGGCCGCGCAGATCGACGGTGTCGACGAACCGCGCGCCGGCCAGGACGCGGCGCGACGGCTGTCGCTACGGCGCACGGCCGGATTCGTCGGCGCGGGAGGCTGCTGGATGGTGCTCATCGGCGTTGCGTTCCATGAGGTGATGCCGCCCGTCATGTTGATTCCGGCAGCCCTGGCCGCGTGGGTGCGGTCCCGGGGGACAGCGGGCTGGGAGCGGGAGAACGGTGCAGCCCTATGGCAGGGCGTGCCCGGGGTCCTGGGTGCCCGAGGCCCGGTATTCCGTGTGCCTGCAGATGGCGGGATGTGAAACCACGACCGCTTCGTCCCGAAGGAAGTTTGCTGGGCACTTGACCTCGGGCTGGTATGTCTCTCACCTGCTGGACGGTCCGTAGACGTCCGGGGTTGTTCGCCGCTGTTAGTTTCAGCTGTTGGTGTCAGGCAACCACGACAGGCTGCACGACCTGCGCCGCGCCGTCAGCAACTTCAGTCGTCTGCTGTGACCGAGCAGTCCTTGAACGGGATGCTGAGGAGTTCACAGGCGGCGGCATCCTCCCCCGCGGCGCCCTCCGCGTCCGTGGATCGAGGCTTCTGCAGATACGCCGCTGCGGCACGAGTCGCGTCACCGAAACAGGTCGGATTCTGCTCGACGATCAAGCCGAGGATCTGCACCTGGGCCGATTCCGCGTACGCGTTTATGGAGTTGAGGTAGTCCTCATCATGGGCTTCGCGCTTCTTCTGCTTCCGCAGCTGACTGGCCCGCTTCCCGAAGTCGTTGCTGGCCTGCTGGCACGTAGCGGACTGCTCGGATGCGCTGTCGTGCCGCGTCGCTCCGACGGCGTACCCGCCTGCGGTGAGCGTGATTGCTCCTGCGCTGACCAGCGCGATCATCGAACGCTTCATGGTCGGGGATCGTATATGCGCAGGTAAGGACGCTGATCATCACGTGAGAGGCTCGTAGCCGGTTGATGCGATGACGTGACCGTCCCGTGTTCTGGTGAGGTGCCAGTCCTTGCGTGCCAGCATGATGCCCGAGGGGGCAAGCGCGGTCGGCGGAGTCTCAATGGGCGGGTCAAGCGCACGAACGATCTTGAAAACCGTCGTGGCGCGAGTCACCGCGGGTTCAAATCCCACACCCACCGCGCAGGTGAGCGGCCCCTGATCAGGCGATACGGTCAGGGGCCGTCGCGTTGTGCGGTGCCCGCTCGGCACCGTGAATCCCCGCGGTTCCCCGTGCGATCGGGCACGGATGGGGCACGGGCACCTTCTGATCCGTAGCTCTACAGAGATCGGTCATTGAAGGTCATACAGGCTGCCGGGCGGCTCATGACCCGGCAAGCGCCCCACGGTCCCCGCGCCCCCTCCGGGAGGCGGGGACCGGACAGCGGGGTCCGGTCCAGTAACGCTGCGACAAAAAGTTCCACCTCCGTACAACCATGCGATTCGGCCGCGGATCTGATCACGCGAGTCAAGAGACTCACCAGACACTCGGGCCCCACGTGAAGCCAACCCGTGGGCCCCTTTCTCCACTTGGGGAACGCAATGCGCATACGTGCCACCGTGGCCGCCGTCTCCGGCGCCCTGGCTCTCTCCGCCTTCGCCGTGCCGGCCGCGCAGGCTGTCGACTCCGCCGCGTCCCACCGCGAAGACGTCGCGAAGGTCTGGCAGGCCGCTCACACCGCCCAGGCCGCTCCCGCCACCTCCGGCAAGACCGCGTTCAGCGCCGCCACCGGGACCGCCGACGAGCCGTACGCCCTGAACGTCACCTTCTCCAACTTCAAGATCGGCAGCTCGTACTCGGTCGGCACCACCAACCACGTCGCGATCCCGGTCTCGTACACCCTGACGCACGGCGCGGACGTCGACATCACCTCGTCCGACTTCCAGACCGGCCCGTACATCTACAAGGGCTCGTACGACTTGATGAGCAACCAGCTCTTCGGCGACGCCCCGGCCACCTGCACGGCCACCTCGTCGACCACCGCCACCTGCAAGGGCAACGTCGACATCTACGCGGCCGACGGCGACCTCATGAACGCGGACGCGGGCACCTGGAGCGCCGGTGCCCTGGCCATCGACTTGAACGGCCAGGACCCGTCCAGCCCCACCTTCGACATCACCAAGGTCGGGTACGCCGACCAAGGCGGTCTCGGCACTACCAAGGTCAAGCGCTTCGCCAAGCTGACGGTCAACGCCGGACCGGAGCCGGTCGCCAAGGGCAAGACCCTGACCGCCACCGGCAAGCTGACCCGCGCCGACTGGGAGACCAACACCTACAAGGGCTACGCGAAGCAGCCGGTCAAGCTGCAGTTCAGGAAGGCGGGCACGACCACGTACACCACCATCAAGACGGTGTACTCGGACTCGTACGGCAACCTGAAGACGACCACCACCGCGAAGTACGACGGTTACTGGCGCTTCAGCTTCGCGGGCTCCCCGACGACCGGGGCGGCAAACGCCACGGGTGACTACGTCGACGTGAAGTAAGACTCCGCGGCAGCAGGCGACGCGGTGCCCGCCAGGTACCGCGTCACGCCGGGAAACGGCGGTCGACCCACTTCCAGACGAACTCGAGGGCGACCGCCGCCAGCGCCGCGATGCCCACCGCGATCCACGGGATGGCGACCCCGACCAGCTTCAGTGCGAAGAAGCGCTGGAGGGCGGGCACGATCAGGACGAACAGGAACGCCACGCCCATCGCCGCCACCAGGGTGACGCGCCACCAGGTGTAGGGCCGGGCGACGATCGCCAGCACCCACATGGAGATCAGGAACAGAGTGAGGGTCGCCGCGCTGGTCTCCGCGTCCAGTGAGCCAGGACCCGCGTAGTGGTGCCGGACGATCAGATCTCGCCAGGCGCCGCCTTCCTCGGCCCGCAACTGTTTTCAGAGTCCACAGGGTGCACGGTACCGAGCGGTCGGCGTAGCGAATTTGGCCGGGAGTTTCAATGACCGGGACAAGGGCGCAAGGGGCACTCGATCAGTTCTTCTGGAAGTGGTGCAGCCAGTCTCCCACGTGGGAGTCTTCCCGGCTGGGGCATTCTGGCCAGCGTAAACGCTGGCGATGGCTGTCGATGCCTGTCAACGTTGGTTCACCTCGGACGGCCCGATGACGGCTCCGACTTCGCCGCGTCTCGTGTGAGGACGTGCTCGGTGTGCTCATGGGAGCCACGCTGCCTCCGACTGCCCGAAGAGCTCGGAGGGTGAGGCGAGTAGCACGGTGCGAAGCGCGTGTCCATCCACCCGGGATCGATGGCCGCGCCCATGTTGCGTTCCATGAGCGCGAAGGACTCGATGCACAAGGTCCCCATGCTGTTCGTGCCTGTTGGTGTCGGGCACTGATGTCAGTTCAGGGACTGTGGTCACCAATCCCGGGGTGCGATCAGCTCCTCTGCGTCGGCCTCACGGTAGCCGTAGGCCGTCGCCACGAACCAGAAGCCCTCGCCGATCATCTCGCGGGCGACGGTGTCGAGTTCACTGCCCGCTGCATCGAACTCGGCCTCCAGGTCGTTGAACTCCTCAGTCGCGGCATGGGTGAGCACGTACAGGGAGGGCAGGTCCGTCGGTTGCTCGGCTTCGATCCGCTCGCAGAGTCGCAGCAGGATCGCCCTGCCCTTGTCGACCACGGAATCGGGAAAGTACGTGTCCGAGTACATCCCCTCCAGAAACGCATGCTTTGCCACCTGCTGATTCGTGATAGCCATCGCCCGCCCATCCTCAGTTCAGAACCGGTGCGCCGATCATGCACCAGGGCACTGACAAGGTCGGTGGAACGGCTTTGGGCGGGAGCTGCCATGGGGCGAGTGATCATGGCCCCGTAAGCTTCCGGCGCGTCGGGCAGTCTGTGGACCTGCCCGGTAAAGCACGACGTTGGGGCCATGATCTTCGAGGCTCGCCCCATGGTGGCTGCCTAAAGCCGTGGAGCCGACCGCCCCAGCCACGACGGGTTCTGACCTCATGCCGCCGGCCAACCCTCTCCAGGGCGCGCGTCGGCGCAGCCCGCGCGGAGCGGGCCGAAGGCAGGAGCGTCGCGCGGAGCGGAGCCGGGAGCGCGCCCGGCGGAGCGGAGCGCAGCCGGGGCTTGATGAAGTAGGGAAAGTCTTACCGCGCCCCTCAGTGACCCTCAGTGATCATCTCGGTCCGGGTGACCCTACTCGCGTGAGTAGGCACGCGGCAACGCTGGAGCCGACCGGTATCAAGGGACGCAAGGAGTTGGCTCATCTGATGGGACCGAAGTCGGAGCGGGTCTACCGCACGATCCGCGAGTGGATCTCAACGGGGAAGTACCTGCCTGGCTCCAAGATTCCGTCTGAGCGGACCCTCTCAGAAGAGCTGAGCATTGGCCGGACGGCTCTACGCCAGGTGCTCGCGCGGCTCGTTGCCGAGGGCGTCATCGAGGTCCATGGCCGCAGTTCCTACCGCGTGCCGGATCGGTCCGTGACCACCGAGGCGCCAGCGGATGTGGAGCCGTGGCAGATCCATGCGGACGCTCTATGACAACCGCTGAGTGAAGCTCAGCCCCCCTCGTCGACGTGGAGCCGCCTGGTGTCGAGCGCTTCCAGCATCACGTCGTAAGACTTCATCACGTGGCTATCGCCGCCGTCATCGACGACCAGGACCGCGTCCTGATGATGTGGCGCTACCGCTTCGTCCCCGACTCGTTCGGCTGGGAGCTGCCCGGCGGCATCGTCGATGAGGGCGAAGACCCGTCACAGACGGCGCTGCGCGAAGTGGAGGAAGAGACCGGCTGGCGGCCGGATGCTCTGGAGCACGTGGTCACCTATCAGCCCATGGTGGGCATGGTCGACTCGCCGCACGAGATCTTCGTGGGCAAGGGCGCCAAGCTCGTGGGGAAGCCGACAGACCTGGAAGAGGCCGGGCACATCGCTTGGGTGCCTCTCTCCGATATCCCCGGGCTGCTGGCGCGAGGTGAACTCATCGGCTCGGGCACCCTCGTGGCTGGCGGTCAACAACCCTTTCTCGTCGACCGTGTATCGCAGCAAGTTGCTCAGCACCATGCGCTTGCGGCGTACGGTAAACGCGCTACCCCGCGTCGACTGGACGCCGCCGGAGACGGACGACGAGATCGATTTCCGGTACGTGCCGGGTCCCGCTCTCGCCCGGGCTTTCATCGGGGCCGTACGAGACTCCGGCCCCGTGGGGAGCATCTGGGCGCATTTTTCGGGTGCCTGTACTACGCCGCCATGCGCCCCGCCGAGATCGCCTCTCTCAAGGCCGCGGATTGCACCTTGCCGCCCGAGACCCCGGAGACGGCCGACGAGTGGGGCGAGCTGCTGCTGGAGGAAAGTCGCCCAGAGGTTGGTGGCGGATGGACCGACGACGGGGCCTCATACGAGGCTCGTAACCTCAAGCGTAGAGCCCGTGGAGCGACGCGAGCAGTGCCCAATCCGCCCGTTCTCGTGCGCATGCTGCGTGACCACATCGCACGGTACGGGACCGCTCCGGACGGCCGTCTGTTCCGCGCGGCGCAGGGCGGGCGGGTCCGCTCCACGGAGTACTGCGATATGTGGGAGGCCGCACGCATCGCCGTGCTGTCGAAAGAAGAAGAGAAGAAGCGGCGTCCCCTCTGGCGAAGGTGCCCTGCTCAATGCGTCACGCCGGTGTCTCTCTGTGGATCAAATCGGGTGTCGACCCCGCGGAAGTCGCTCAGCGTGCCGGGCACAGCATCGCAGTGCTGTACCGCTTCTACGCGAAGATCCTCCAAGGCGGTCGGACGCGTTCCCAACCAGCTCATCGCACTCGAGCTGAGCAAGGACGTATAGGCCAAGGTTGGCCCGCAGATGGCCCACACACAGTGGTCAGAGGTGGGATACGGGCGAGCCACGGTGAGACAGACCGCACGCAGAAAGGGGTGCCCCTCACTCAGAGGCACCCCTTCTGACCTGCACAGTCTTTGACCTGCAAGCGGTGGGTGTGGGATTTGAACCCACGGTGACTCGCGCCACGACGGTTTTCAAGACCGTTCCCTTAGGCCGCTCGGGCAACCCACCCCGCGTCCGCCGGGATCGGCGGGCGCGGGGACAAGAGTAACGGGTGGCACACGCGCGCGTGGTTCAGCGTCGGTCGCGCGGCCCCATGGCCGGGATCAGCTGTCGCCGGCCCGGGAGCCCAGGGTGAGTTCCACCGTGTGGGACTGGCCGCCGCGCTGGTAGGTGATGGTGACCTTGTCGCCGGGCTGGTGGGTCCAGATCTCGCCGATCAGGGTCGGGCCGCTGTCGATCACCCTGTCGTCCAGCTTGGTGATCACGTCGCCCGGCTTGAGGCCGGCCTTGGCCGCGGGGCCGCCCGCCTCGATCGCGGAGGAACCGCCCGAGCCCTGGTCGGTGATCTTCGCGCCGTCGGTGCTGTCGTCCAGCGACACCGTGGCGCCGATCTTCGCGTAGACCGGCTTGCCCGTCTTGATCAGCTGCTGGGCGACGTACTTCGCCTGGTTGATCGGGATCGCGAAGCCAAGGCCGATCGAACCGGACTGGCCGCTGCTGCCCAGCCCGCCGCCGCTCGTGGACTGGATGGCCGAGTTGATGCCGATGACCGCGCCCCGGGCGTCCAGGAGCGGGCCGCCGGAGTTGCCCGGGTTGATCGAGGCGTCCGTCTGAAGGGCGCTCATGTACGACGACTTGCTGCTGGAGTTGCCGTCGCTGGAGGCCACGGGGCGGTTCTTGGCGCTGATGATGCCCGTGGTCACCGTGTTCGAGAGGCCGAAGGGCGCACCGATCGCGATCGTCGCGTCGCCGACCGACACCTTGTCCGAGTCACCGAGGGGGAGCGGCTTGAGGTCCGACGGGGCGTTCTTGAGCTTGATGACGGCGACGTCGTAGCCCTGCGCATGGCCGATGATCTCGGCGTCGTACTTCTTGCCGCTCGGGAACGTCGCCGTGAGCTTGCCGCCGTCGGCCGCGTCGGCGACGACGTGGTTGTTGGTGACGATGTGGCCCTGGGTGTCGAAGACGAAGCCCGTACCGGTGCCGCCCTGGCCGTTCGAGCTCTCGGCCTCGATGGTCACCGTGCTCGGCACCGCCTTGGCGGCCACGCTCGCGACCGAGCCGTTGTCGTGCTTGACGTCACCGCCGCTGGTCGCGGCCGAGACGGTCGTCGAACCGCCGGAGTCGTCGTTCTTGGCCAGCTGGTAACCGATGCCGCCGCCGACACCGCCCGCGACCAGCGCGGCGACGAGGACCGCCGCGACCAGACCGCCACGGCCGTTCCTCGGCTTCGGTGCGGGCGCCTGGTACGAGGCACCCCAGGCGCCGCCCGCGCCGCCACCCGCGTAGGCCGGAGTGGCCGGCGGAGGCGGGGGCCAGCCTGCCTCGGCGGCCGAGAAACCTCCCGGCTGTCCCTGCGGGAACTGAGCGGTCGGCGCGCCTTCCTGCTGCGGCGCGCCGGGCCCGTACGGTGTGCTCCCCGCGGGCGCGGTGCTGCCCCCGTCGTGCCGGGGCGCATCCGCCGCGGGCGTGTGCCCTTCGGGAGCCGCGTCCGGCGCGGAAGCGGGAGCGTCCACCGGCACGGGGGGTGCAGACGGGGCCGGGGGGACCGCAGTGCCCTCGTTCTCGGTGCTCACAGCTCTTCTCCTCGTTCCACGGCAGTCATTCTGGGTTCGTTCCGGCGCCTTCGCTCACCCTGGGCGGCGCCGGGCGCGTTCAGCTGTGCCAGTCTGTTGTACGCCGTCAAGCTTTTCCCACCGGACGTCAGGCCACCATAAGCGGTGGCTGTGGGTCGCCGACCTACCTTTATATGGGACCTGTCCGAACAAAAATCTGCATTCCCGACGCCTCGCCGACGGCCTGGCGTCGCCTTCCGACCCCACACATGCCCCGTGACGGTGGCACCATGACGCGGTGACCCACGCACGACAGCACCTGGTCCAGGTGGTGGCCCACCGAGGAGCCTCCGAAGAGGCCCCCGAGCACACCCTGGCCGCGTACAAGATGGCGATCGAGGACGGTGCCGACGCCCTCGAGTGCGATGTCCGGCTGACCGCGGACGGACATCTCGTCTGCGTTCACGACCGCCGCGTCAACCGTACGTCCAACGGCCGCGGTGCGGTCTCCGCGCTGGAGCTCGCCGACCTCGCCGCCCTGGACTTCGGTTCCTGGAAGAGCCGCGACGAGGAGCCGGACTGGGAGCACCGCCCTCAGGACCCGGAGGACACCTCGGTTCTCACCCTGGAGCGCCTGCTCGAACTCATCGCCGACGCCGGACGCACCATCCACCTGGCCGTCGAGACGAAGCATCCGACGCGCTGGGCGGGACAGGTCGAGGAGCGGCTGCTGCTCCTGCTCAAGCGATTCGGCCTGGAGTCCCCGGCCTCCCCGGCCGAGTCGACGGTGCGCGTCATGAGCTTCTCGGCGCGCTCACTGCACCGGGTGCGGGTCGCCTCCCCGACGCTGCCGACCGTGTATCTGCTGCAGTTCCTCTCTCCCCGGCTGCGCGACGGACGCCTTCCGGCGGGTGTCAGGATCGCCGGCCCCTCCATGCGGATCGTGCGCAGTCACCCGGCGTACATCCAGCGGTTGAAGCAGGTCGGTCACCAGGTGCACGTGTGGACTGTGAATGAACCGGAGGACGTCGACCTCTGCCTCGAGCTGGGCGTCGACGCCATCATCACCAACCGGCCGCGCGCGGTGCTGAGCCAGCTCGGTCGCTGAGAGGCATCGGTTCCGGGTCCTTTATTGCTCCCCATAGGCGTCGAAATCCGGCCACCCTCATTACAAGGAGTGCTCCGGCGCGTTCGGATGGTGTTCGACCGTTACGAGTGCGTCAGCACACGTACGCGGACGGTTTCCGCCCCAGTCCGTTGGGGCATTCACACCGTGGCGTGGGGCGAAGGAGGTCTCGGGGGTGGCGTTGGTGGTGGCACAGGAGGTGCCCACGTCGTCGAGCATGGCCGTACCCCATGGTCCTGCGGGCGTGGGGAAAGCAAGACACCGGATGCGTGATCAACTGCGAACCGGTGGCGTGTCGGAATCGGTCATCGACGATGCCGTACTGATCCTTTCGGAACTACTCAGCAATGCCTGCCGGCACGGCAGGCCGCTCGGCGACAGGCTGACGGGGGACGGGGACGTACTCGCCGCATGGCGTGTCGACGTCTCCGGGCGGCTCACGGTGGAGGTGACGGACGGTGGTGGTCCCACCCGTCCCGTACCGGCGACGCCCTCGGTCACCGCACACGGCGGTCGCGGGCTGAACATCATCACGGCACTGGCCAAGGACTGGGGCGTACGCGACGACGCCCGCGGCGAGGTCACGGTCTGGGTGGTGGTGCAGGACGACGTCGGCACGGCTCACCGTCGGGACGACTTCGCCACGCGCATCACGGCGCCGCCCGTGTCGCAGATACCCGACCTGGACTTCACCGACGCGTTCGAGGACGTGGACTGAGGTCGCGAGGAACGAAGCCTACGGACGCGAGGACGGGGCTGAGGCCGTTGCGACCGGGATGACCGCGGACCCGGCCGACGCACCGGCGACCGCCCGGACCGAGCCGTCCGCACCCGAACGACCGGCTGCGCAAGCCCGCACCGAGCCGGTCGGACTCGAACGGGTCGGCTCCGCAAGCCCGCACCGAGCCGATCGGACCTGAACGGCCGGACTGCGACAGCCCGCGCCGACGACCGGGCCGATCCGCCCACATCACCAACCAGACCGACACGGTCGCACAGACAATCGGACAGCGGCGGTCACCCTGACAACGGAACCGGCCCACTCCCACCGACAGCCGGACCGAAGCGGTCACACGGGCAACGGGGCCCAAGCGCTCGCGCCCAAGGCGGCCCGCTCCCCGCACCGCCCGCCGAGCAGGCCCGTACGGATGATTCCGGCCCGGGCCGAAGCATCCCTTCGGGCACGACTCGGTGCGTTGTCCACAGGATCCCGTCGGCCGTCGTACGAGCGACTAGGCTCGCGCCCGTACGAAACGAGCCGTAACCGGGAGACATCCACGATGGCCAAGAAGCGACCCCAGACCAAGGCCGAGCGCCCGCAGCTCACGGATGCCGAGATCCCGGTCGTCGGCGCTCGCGAGCCCTGCCCCTGCGGCAGCGGACGCCGCTACAAGGCCTGCCACGGTCGGGCCGCCGCGCATGCGGCGACCGAGCTGGTGCAGCGCCCGTTCGAGGGGCTTCACAGCGAGTGCGACTGGGTGGCGCTGCGCGAGCTGGTACCCGCGGCGACCGTCGAGCTGAAGCTGAGGGACGAGCTCCCCGAGGGTGTCCCCTCCGTCACACTCGCCACGGTGCTGCCGATGGCGTGGCCGGCGCTGCGCCGCGACGACGGTTCGGTCCTGATCGGCCTGCAGAACGACACGGCGTCGGGCGACATCAGCCGCGATCTCGCGGACGTCCTCGAGCGTGCCCTCACCGCCGCACCGGGCAGCCCGGTCCAGGCCAGGCGTGCACCCGCCGGCGGCCCGCGGCTCCAGGATCTGCTCGACCCGCAGAGCGCCTTCGAGCCGGTGGTGCACAGCGGCTTCGAGTTCTGGGTCCCGGACGTGGAGAACGCGACCCCCGAGGTGACCGCCTCGCTGGAGCGGGCCAACGAGGCCGCCATCCCCACCGTGAAGCTGAAGGGCGTGGACTCCGCGTACTGGTGCGAGACCCCCGAGAAGAACCATCTGCGATGGGTCATGCCGCACCCGGAGGAGCGGCTTCTGGACGCTCTCGCACGGCTGCACGCGGCCGGGCGGTCGAGCCTCGGCGAGGGCACGCGTCTGGTCGGCTCCTTCCGTGCGCACGGGCTCACGGTGCCGGTCTGGGACCTGCCTAGCGAAATGAGCGCGGAGGACGTCGAGAAGCCGGCGGCCGAGTTCGCCGAGCGCCTCGCGGACACCCTCGCCTCGGACGCACCGCTCACCGCGGACGAGCGCCGGGCGCGCGGCGGACTGACCAACCGCCAGGTCACGCTCAGCTGAGCCACGGCGTTCCGCTGACCGACCGGTCAGCTCGTCGTAGGCTCACGCGATAGGTGACTCCCGTCACAAGTCCCGTCTGCGACCGGCGAATCCGTGTCCGAATAGCCGAGACCGAATTTGCGAACCGCCGATCTCTTGTTACCGTTCCAGTAGCCCGGTTGCTGGTGCATCCCCCGTCGCCAGCAACCGGGTCTTTCCATGTGTGCGTACGGTCCCGAACCCGGGTCGGCGCCAACTTCCGTGCGGATCTGCCGAGTTACTCTGCGTTCCCCCTGGCGGTGTCGCTTCCGGCACGCAGCAGCAGCGGTCCGCTTCCCTCGGCCCCGGCGAACTCCGCGACCGCCGAGTACACGACCGGCTCCCCCTTCAGCCGCTGCCGTGGCGTCTCACAGGCCCCCGGGTCGTCCGCGGCGGCCACCGCGCAGTGCATCTCGATACTGCGCCCCTGTGGGCCCATGAAGCTCAGCACGGAACTCAGCCGCTCCCCTGTGGCATTGCGGTAGTACGTGCGTGCCCAGGTCTCCTGGCCCTGTGTCATCACGCACGTCTGCGCCTCGATACCGTCGGCGGAGGAGAGTTGGGGACCGCAGCGGGCGGCCGTGGTGAGCCCCGGGCCCAGGAGCGGGGAGCGGGCGGAGGTGGGCAGCTTCACGTCATGGTGCGCGGGCTCGCGAAGCGCCGCGCGATCCGCTTCGCCGACCGGACCGGCGGATGCCACGGCGAGGGGCAGCGCGAGCACGGCCGCCACCACGCCCATGAGCACCAGCAGCCTGAACCTGCCGGTTTCGAGTCGGTCGACGGCTCGCGATCCCCTTCCGTGCCCCAGATCCCCGTGTCCCCCGGGACGCATCACCATGAGGCCGAAGATATCGGCCGATCAGGGGCGCCCGGTTCGCCGAACGCCCGACACCCCTACAACTCGGGCGCACTCACACCCGTACGAGTGAGGGCTTCCACAACGGCGTCCACGACCGCCTCCACATCGGGAACCCAGGGCGAGGCGGAGCCGGGCAGCGGCGCCCGCTCCCAGCGGATCTCCCCGGGGCCGGCCTCCGAGGGCGGAAGCGCGAGATAGCCGCCCTCCCCGTGGAAGCGGAGTGAACCGGGGACGAAGTCCTTGGCGTAGAGCAGCTCGCCCAGCTGCTCCATCGAGTAGGGCGCCACGAGGATCGCCCAGCGGTGCGGCGTCGCGACGACCGGGCCGAGGCGCATGCCCTTGCGGTCGAGTGCGGCAAGGGCCCGCGAGGCCGCGAGGGCCGGCAGGCTCACCGCACAGGGCGCCCGGCCCCCGGTGGCCAGCACGATGGGTGCGGACGGCCGGTTGGTCCACCACCAGCGCACCATGCGCTCGTCCGTGGTGGCCGCGAGCAGTCCGGGATCGAAGGGGTGTGCGCCGGGCACCGTGCACTCCGGGTCGGGGCACCCGCAGCGGGCTCGCCCCTGCGGGTCGGCCGCGACACCCGGGAGAACGGGCCACTGCCATCGGGTCGCGAAGGTCAGGGCCGCGCTGATCAACTCAGGCCTTCCGTTGTTCCGCCTGGACAGGAGCCTGCGTCGCCTTCCGAGGATCTCGCGCATGAGCGCTCGTTCCTTTCCGTTGCACGCCTGGCAACACCGTGGGTCACATCACACCATGTGTCGATCACTTCACTGTGCGTACCTACTGGCGCATCACACCCTTGTCTTGGACAAGGGGAACCCCTATGGGTCGAGCGTTGGCTGCGTCCGCGTCCATACTGCGCCCATCACAAGCATGGGCATGGCGTGGGGTGGCGGCACCTGGCGATTTGCCGTCCCGCTCTTCTTCTCCGCCTCCGCCAGGGGAGGATGGGGCACGGTCGTCGGTGGTTAAGACGCCCGGGTCCGGCGCCAGGTTCCGGGTGACTCCCGACCACCCCTGGCCTTCACCGAGTACGTACCCATCACGACCGCTGTGACGCTCCGTCGAACGAGGCCAGTCGACCCCAATTAGCGGATACCTGAGGCTGTTTTAAGCCAACTTTGCGTTGGCGCAGGAGAGTAGGAGCGCCCCTCGGACACCAGGAATCCCAGCAGGACAATGCTGGACATCTCCTCACGAGTGCGTGTACATGTGGAGCCACTGCTAGCGGCGCAGATTGACATGGGGGTTTGCGATGCTATCGAGCAATATGCACCGGTGCGAAAGCCGGATGCCATGAACGCCCCTCACCCTTCGAAAGTGGCCGGAATCGATTCAACGGTTCTCCCGCCCGCACACACTGTCGCGCCGCCGGCTGCCTCCGCGGATGTCCCCTCGGGCGTCTCACCCGGGTCCGTCGGCGAGGTCGCCCTCCTCCAGGACCGGCTCGCCGGCTGGGTCTCCGACCTGACGACGCTCCACGAACTCACCGAACGTCTGGCGCGCACGTCCGCCCTCGCCGAAGCGCTGCAGGAAGTGCTGCGTGCGGGGGCCGCCCTCGTGGGCGCCCGGCGCGGTCTCCTCGTGCTGGAACCGCGTGACGGCCTGGGCCCCGACAGAACGATCGGCCTCGGGCTGGCCCGTGCCGACCTCGGGCACATCGAGACCGTGCCGCGCAGCTCCATGTCGTACGGCCGGATCCTGGACGGGCTGCCGGGCGGTGAACGCGAGATCGCCGAGCCCGACCTTTTCTCCGAGGACGGGCTCGACCCCCGTCACCGCGAGGTGGCCGCCCGGCTCGGCTACGCCGCCAGCTACGCCCTCCCCCTGTCCACCGACGCGGCCGGCCGTCTCGGCGCCGCCGTGTGGTTCTACGACGAACCGGCCGAGCCGGTCGAGCGCCAGCGTCACCTCGCCGGTCTCTACATCCGGTACGCGACCGAGCACCTGGCCCGGATCGTGGAACTCGAGCGCACGCGCGCGTGCATGGCGACGATCGCCGAAGAGCTGCTCCCCGCCCGGCTGCCCCGGCTCCCCGGCGTCCAGCTCGCCGCCCGGCGCAGCAGCGGCCCCTACGGAGGCGGCGACTGGTACGACGCGCTGTCCCTGCCGGACGCCGCGCTCGGTCTCGCGGTCGGCTCGGTCACCGGGTCCGGGCCCAGCGCGGTCGCCGCGATGGGCCGGCTCCGGGCCTCCCTGCGGGCGTACGCCGTGATGGAGGGCGAGGACCCGGTGGCGGTCCTGTCGGACCTGGAGCTGCTGCTGCGGCTCACCGAACCCGCCCGGACGGCCACCGCCTTGTTCGCGTACTGCGAGCCCGCACTGCGCAAGCTCACGCTCGCCGGTGCCGGGCACAGCCCGCCGCTGGTGACCGGCCCGCGCCGCACCGAGTTCGTGGAGACCTCCCTGTCGGCGCCGCTCGGGATGCTGGCCTGCTGGGAGGCGCCGAGCATCGAACTGACCGCCGAGCCCGGCGAGACCGTCCTGCTCTACACCGACGGCCTGCTGCACCGCACCGGCGACCCCATGGACCGCGCCTTCGCCCGGCTGCACGCGGCGGCCGCGAGCGTGCCGAGACCGATGCGCGTCGACCCGGGAGCCATCGCCGACCACGTCCTGCGGACGGTGCTGCCGGACGGCCCCGGCCGGACGGAGGGCACCGAGGACGTGGTCCTGCTGGCCGCGCGCTTCGAGTGAGGGCGCGACTGCCTGCGGTAACAGGTCCTCCGGGCCGGGGCCCCCTTCAGTGCGACCGTACGATGGAGGAGGCCCAGTGCCGTATTCAAGGAGGATGACCGTGGCGGACGAGCTCACTCCGGAGACCCCGGAAGAGACCGAAGAGCCGATCAAGCAGCGCAAGAACGGCCTGTACCCGGGCGTTTCCGACGAGCTGGCCGAGAACATGAAGTCCGGCTGGGCCGACACGGAGCTGCGCGACCTGCAGCCGATCGCCCAGGCCACCGAGACCGCCGGCCGCCGCGCCGCGCTCTCCGCGCGCTTCCCGGGCGAGCGTCTCGTGATCCCCGCGGGCAACCTGAAGACGCGCTCGAACGACACGGACTACCCCTTCCGCGCCTCCGTCGAGTACGCGTACCTCACGGGCAACCAGATCGAGGACGGCGTCCTGGTCCTGGAGCCGACCTCCGACGGCCACTCGGCGACGATCTACCTGCTGCCCCGCTCCGACCGGGAGAACGGCGAGTTCTGGCTCTCCGGCCAGGGCGAGCTGTGGGTCGGCCGCCGCCACTCGCTCACCGAGTCCGAGCAGCTGTACGGCATCCCCGCGGCGGACGTGCGCAAGCTGCCGGAGGCGCTGAAGGAGGCCACCGGCCCGGTCCGGGTCGTCCGCGGGTACGACGCCGCCATCGAGACGGCGCTGCACGACAAGGTGACCGCCGAGCGCGACGAGGAGATGCGCGTCGTCCTGTCCGAGATGCGGTTGGTCAAGGACGCCTTCGAGATCGGCGAGCTGCAGAAGGCGGTCGACTCGACCGTGCGCGGCTTCGAGGACGTCGTGAAGGTCCTCGACAAGGCGGAGGCCACCTCCGAGCGCTACATCGAGGGCACGTTCTTCCTCCGCGCGCGCGTGGAGGGCAACGACGTCGGCTACGGGTCGATCTGCGCCGCCGGCCCGCACGCCTGCACCCTGCACTGGGTGCGCAACGACGGCCCGGTCCGCTCCGGCGACCTGCTCCTGCTGGACGCGGGTGTCGAGACGCACACCTACTACACCGCGGACGTCACGCGCACGCTGCCGGTCAACGGCACCTACAGCGAGATCCAGAAGAAGATCTACGACGCCGTCTACGAGGCCCAGGAGGCCGGTATCGCGGCGGTGAAGCCGGGCGCCAAGTACCGCGACTTCCACGACGCCTCCCAGCGGGTGCTGGCCGAGAAGCTGGTCGAGTGGGGTCTGGTCGATGGCCCGGTGGAGCGCGTCCTGGAGCTGGGCCTGCAGCGCCGCTGGACCCTGCACGGCACGGGCCACATGCTCGGCATGGACGTGCACGACTGCGCCGCCGCACGCGTCGAGACGTACGTGGACGGCACGCTGGAGCCGGGCATGGTGCTCACGGTCGAGCCGGGTCTGTACTTCCAGGCGGACGATCTGACCGTCCCGGAGGAGTACCGCGGCATCGGCGTCCGCATCGAGGACGACATCCTGGTCACGGAGGACGGCAACCGGAACCTGTCGGCGGGTCTGCCCCGGCGCTCCGACGAGGTCGAGGCGTGGATGGCCGCCCTGAAGGGCTGATACGCGATCGAACGGCCGGGTACCGCAAGGGCGGTACCCGGCCGTTCGATCGCATACGAGGGGATCAGCGTTCGCAGGACCGGGTACGCGGCCGCGGGCGCTCCGGCGGCCCACGACCTAGCTGGGTTTCTCCGGACGCACTGCGAAAGCGGCGTACGACCAGCTCGTCGTCGAGGGGTACTTGACGGAACGACAGGCTTCGGGCGGCGCCCCACGTGCGCGCGCCCCGCGTTATCGGACTGCGGCCGCGCGTCGCGTCCGCTCCCCCGAAAAGCTCACAGCCTCTCCCTACACGGCGACCAGCGGGGCGTCCTTCTTCCATTTCAGGATCTTGTCGAAGCTCACCACCGCACCGGTCCGGTCCGGCCTGTTGCCGATGTGGACGTGGTCGGCGAGTTCCTGGATGAGACAGAGGCCACGCCCGTTTTCGGCGTCGGCGCGGGCAGGCCGGATCAAGGGCCGGGTTCTGCCGGTGGGGAAACCGGGGCCCGAATCGGCTACTTCGATACGGCACGTCTCGCCGTCGAGGTAGGCCGTGACCCGGTACGCCTCGGACATACCGCCGTGCGCGGTGCCGCCGCCGTGCTCGACCGCGTTGGCGCAGGCCTCGCTGAGGGCGACGGAAAGGTCGTAGGAGATGTCCGGGTCGACGCCCGCGGTCTCCATCGTGCCCAGAAGGAGCCGCCGGGCGAGCGGTACGCTCGCAGCTTCGCGCCGCAGATGGAGTGACCACCAGATGCTCATGCTCCAGCCTCCTGGCCGCGGCTCGACATACCGTTACGTATTGCCGCGCGTACCGGACCGCAATCGCCCGACGGACGAGATCCCGCTCATTCGGCGGATGCGCCGGGCAGCGGACCGGTGTATGCGCTAGACCGTTCTCACCAGAAGGCGATCTTCCGGATCGCCCCTCCGACAACCGTACGGATGTCACCTTGCGGACCTGCCGTACGAAGCCCGCGTGGCCAGTGGGATGATGAGGCCGCCATGAGTGCCCCCCACCAGCGCACGGTGCGCACCGGAGGTGATCTCCGGACTCTGCGGGCCGCGGTGTTCGCCGCGGTCTGCGTCGTGCTGGCCGCCGCGGGGCACGGGCTCGCCTCCTGCGCCACGGTTCCGCTGTGGACGCTGGGTGCGGGCTTCCTCGGGGTGTTCTCCGTCGCCGCTCCGCTCGCCGGGCGGGAGCGTTCGCTGCCGGGCATCGCCGCGGTCCTCGCGGTGGGCCAGGTCGCGCTGCACACGCTCTTCGGACTGGGACAGCACTCCGGTGCCATGTCGATGGCCCCGAACACGATGCCCTCGTACGACGCCTCGCTCGTGGCGCGGGCGGCGCACATCATGTGCGGCGCCACCGCGGCGGCGATCTCCCCCGCGCAGGCCCAGAAGATCCTCACCGACGCACGTCTCGGCACGGGCCCCGACATGGCCGCCATGCACCACCCGGCCACGGCCGGTTCGTGGTGGTCGGTCCTGCCCTCCGTGCCCATGCTGCTCGGACACGTCCTCGCGGCCGTCGCCGCCGGATGGGTGCTGCGCCACGGGGACATGGCGCTGACCCGGCTCATGCGACTGTCGGCGCACGGGGTCGCGGAGGGGGCGCTCGTACGGTCCCTACGGTCGGCGTTCGCGCTCGCGCGCGCCCTGCTGGCCGGGCTCCCGGCGACACCGGAAGCCGGGCCGCGCGCCCCGCACACCGTCTTCCTCGTTCCGCCGAAGGCGCGGACGACCGCACTGCAACACACGGTGATCCGGCGCGGACCGCCGTCCTTCACTCCTCAGTTCCTCGCTGCCTGACGCGACGCGCCACTCCACCCGTCATGGGGAGGGGCTGCCGTCGTGCGGCATGCGCGCGTGCCCGCGGTGTGCCCCAGAGGTCACCCCTGCGCACGCGTACACCCCTCTTCATCAACGGACTCTCACTCGGAGTGGAGTGCTCTTTGCCATGAAGGCCATCAACGGGTCCCTGCGGGCTTCCCGCGTCGCCGTCGCCGGTGCCGCCGCCGCATCGGCCGTGCTCGTCCTGTCCTCGCCCGCGTTCGCGCACGTCACGGTTCAGCCGGAGGGCCAGGCCGCCAAGGGCGGCTACGCGGTCGTCGACTTCAAGGTGCCGAACGAGCGCGACAACGCCTCGACCACCAAGCTCGAGGTCAACCTCCCGGCCGACCACCCGCTCGCCTCGGTGATGCCGCAGCCGATCGACGGCTGGACGGTGCAGATCACCAAGTCCAAGCTCGACAAGCCGCTCACGATGCACGGCGAGCAGATCGACGAGGCCGTCACCAAGATCACCTGGACCGCCACCGGCAAGGGCATCGAACCGGGCTACTTCCAGAAGTTCCCGCTCTCCCTCGGCCCGTTGCCCGAGGACGCCGACCAACTGGTCTTCAAGGCCCTGCAGACGTACTCCAACAAGGAGACCGTCCGCTGGATCGAACTCCAGAAGGACGGCCAGGAGGAGCCCGAGAACCCCGCCCCGGTGCTCGAACTGGCCTCCGCCGCCTCCTCCGGCCACCACGGCTCCGCGGCCGAGGACGCCTCCGCCACCTCTCCCGGCAAGGACACCACGGCCGAGGGATCCTCCGGCGGCAGTGACACCACCGCCCGCGTCCTCGGCGTCGTGGGCATCGTCGTCGGCGCGGCGGGCGTGGCGTACGGCGTCCTGGCCGGCCGTCGGCGCGTCACCGGGGCCTGACCTCCATCTCGCCTCCGGGCCCGCGCCGGGGCCGTACGACACGCCGTGCCGCATGGCGCACGGCCCCGGCGCACACCGAGCACTCACATCTGGGACATTTCTCAATGCACAAGAAGAAAACGCTCATCGCGGCCGGCCTTCTCGCCGCCGCCGCGTTCACCCTCTCCGCCTGCGGTTCCGGCGACGACACCGGCAAGCCGGTCGCGCAGGTCTCCATGGAGCCGGGCTCGGACAAGGCCGGGACCGTGCTCGACCAGCCGTTCGCGAAGCCGGACCTCGTCCTCACCGACACCCATGGCAAGAAGTACGACCTCAGGGCCGAGACCAAGGGCAAGCCCATGTTGATCTACTTCGGCTACACCCACTGCCCCGACGTCTGCCCGCTGACCATGAACAACCTCGCGGTCGCCAAGAAGGAGGTGGAGAAGAGCAAGGAGCTGACGCAGGCGCAGAAGGACTCGCTGCGCATCGTGTTCGTCACCACCGACCCGGAGCGCGACACGCCCACCGCGCTCAGCACCTGGCTGGGCGGCATCGATCCCGATGTCGTGGGCCTGACCGGCGACTTCGCCACCATCCAGGCCGGGGCCCGCAGCCTCGGCATCAGCATCGAGGCGCCGAAGAAGGAGAAGGACGGCAAGATCGTCTCCACCCACGGCACCCAGGTCATCGCGTTCTCGCCGAAGACCGACGGCGGCTATGCGGTGTACGGCGAGGACACGACCGTCGACGACTACATCAAGGACCTCCCCAAGATCGTCAAGGGGGAGAACCCGTGAACCGCCGTCTCGGCTGCGCCGCGGCGGCGACAGCGGCTGGGCTGGTGCTCGCGGGCTGCGGCGGCTCCGCTTCGGCGCATCCCCAACTGAAGGTGACGGGCGCCTATATGCCGGCCCCGGTCTCCAGCGACTTGGCGGCCGGCTTCTTCACCGTCGCCAACTCGGGCGGCGCCGACACCCTCACCTCCGTCACCAGCGGCCTCGCCGCGGACGTCACGCTGCACTCCACCAAGGGCGGCGAGATGGAGGAGGAGAAGTCGTTCGCCGTGCCGGCCGACGGCAAGCTCGACTTCGCCAGCGGCGGCAACCACGTCATGTTCGAGAAGCTCACCCGCAAGCCGAAGCAGGGCGAGAAGGTGTCCGTGCAACTGCACTTTGCCAAGTCCGGAACAGTCACGGTCGAGATGCCGGTGAAGTCGGCGACGTACAACCCGATGACCGGGCACTGAGAGAGGGATCACCGTGACGCAGGCCATCGCTTCCGACGGGCACGTCCCCGGGACCGTCCGCACGGCGTTCCCGCGCACGCTGCGGACCAGGGCTGTCCGTGTGCTGCTGGCGCTGCTGCTCGCCGTCGCGGGCGCGCTGTTCGGCGCCGCCGCCCCCGCCTCCGCGCACGCCGCGCTGCTCGGCAGCGACCCCGCGCAGGGAACGGTGGTCGACAAGGCGCCCACCCAGGTCACCCTCACCTTCTCCGAGAAGGTGGCGCTCTCCGACGGCTCGCTGCGGGTCCTCGACCCGAAGGGACAGCGCGTCGACACCGGCCAGGCGTCCAACCTGAGCGGCACGATGTACGGCGTGAAGCTGCACGCGGGGCTGGCCCGCGGCACCTACACGGTCACCTACCAGGTGGTGTCCGCGGACAGCCACCCCGTCTCCGGCGCCTTCACCTTCTCCATCGGCGCCCCGTCCGCGACCGCGGTCGTCGCCTCCGGCCAGGGCGCGGGAGGCGGAGTGGTCGGGGGGCTCTACGGGTTCGCACGGTACGTGTCCTACGCCGGGTTCATCGTGATGATCGGTGGTGCGGCCTTCGTGCTGGCCTGCTGGCAGCGGGGCGCCGGCGTGCGGGCGGTTCAGCGGCTCGTGGTCTCCGGATGGGTGGCGCTCACCTCCGCCACGCTCGCGCTGCTGCTCCTGCGCGGTTCGTACACGGGGTCGGGGAAGGTCGCGGACATCTTCGACCTCTCCCTGGTCGGCCCGGTGCTGCAGACGAAGGCGGGAGCGGCCCTGGTCTCCCGGCTGCTGCTGCTCGCGGCGGGCGCGCTGTTCATCGCGGTGCTCTTCGGGGCGTATGTGAAACGGGACGCCGACGGTGTGGAGGACGGGTCCGGTGTGCTCGGCAACGAGAAGAGCACACCGGGTGACGGCGCCTCGGACGGGGAGGACGCGGACCGGGCGGCGGAGAAGAAGGACCTGACCTTCGGGCTCGCCGTCGGCGGGACGGTCGTCGCGGCGGGGCTCGCGGCGACCTGGGCGATGGCCGAGCATGCCTCGACCGGCATCCAGACCGGGCTCGCCATGCCGGTGGACATTCTGCATCTGCTGGCGGTCGCCGTCTGGCTCGGCGGACTCGCGTCGCTGCTCGTCGCCCTGTACTGGGCGCCGTCGATCGAGGCGGCGTCCGTACGGCGTTTTTCGCGGCTCGCCTTCGGGAGCGTCGCGACGCTCGCGGTGACCGGCGTCTACCAGTCGTGGCGTCAGCTCGGCTCGTGGTCGGCGCTGACCGGGACGGGCTACGGCCGACTGTTGCTCGTGAAGGTCGGTCTGGTCGCCGTCCTCGTCGGCCTCGCCTGGATCTCCCGGCGCTGGACCGCCCAGCTGGCGGATGCGCCGGCCTCGGGGGTGACGGTACGGCGTACGACGTCGAAAAAGTGGTCGCCCGTGGCGGCCAAGGCGTCGGCCAATGGTCGCGGGTCGGCCAAGGGCAGGGTTTCCAAGGCGGCTGCGGGCCGGAGCGGGGCCTCCCAGGAGGACGGCTCCGCAGGCAAGGGGTCCGGAGCGTCCAAGCGGTCCGAGCGCGCCGCGCAGCTGGCCCGGCAGCAGGCCGCGATGGCCGCCGCCCGGGCCAAGCGGACCCGGGACTCCGACCCTGTCCGTTCGGGGCTGCGCCGCTCCGTGCTCGCCGAGGCGGCCGTGGCGATCGTCGTGCTCGCCGTCACCACCGCGCTGACGACCACCGAGCCGGGACGCACGGAGGAGGCGGCCAGCGCCGCCACCGCCTCCGCGACACAGCGGTCCGGACCCCTGTCGCTGAAGATGCCCTTCGACACGGGCGGCCAGGACGGCAAGGGAACCGTGCAGTTCACCCTCGACCCGGCCCGCGTCGGCGGAAACGAGATGCACCTCTACGTGGTGCGTCCCGACGGCAAGCCCTTCGACGTCCCCGAAGTGAAGGTGGCCTTCACTCTCGAGTCCAAGAGCATCGGCCCGCTGCCCGTCGCTCCCGACCACATCACCATCGGCCACTGGTCCGCGATCGGCGTGCAGATCCCCATGGCGGGCGACTGGAAGATCGCGGTGACCGTGCGGACGTCCGACATCGACCAAGTGACCGTCACCAAGAACGCGAAGATCGGCTGAGACACACCATGGCTGACCAGTCCACACCGGAAGCGCCCGCCGAGGCCGTTCCGCCCCAGAAGGGCAAGGCCGGTTCCGGCCGGAAGCGCGCCCTCGACAAGCCCGCTCCCGGCCCACGCGGCCCCGGGGATACCGTGCCCGGCGATGCCCCCTCGCACGGGGTGATCTCGCGGCGGCGGCTCCTCGGCACGGCGGGTGCCACTGGGCTCGCGCTGGGTGCGGCGGGCGGGGCGGCCGGTTACGCCGCCGCACCGTCCGAGAAGAAGGCCACGCCGCTGGCCTCGCTCGGCTCGGACCGGGCGATGTTTCACGGGAAACATCAGCCCGGCATCACCGAGGCCCTCCAGGCCCGTGGCCACCTCGTCGCCTTCGACCTGGCCGCCGGCGCGGGGCGCCGGGAGGCCGCCGCTCTGCTGCGCCGCTGGTCGGCCACCGCGGAGCGGCTGATGGCGGGCGAGGCGGCCGACCACGGCGACACGGACGTCGCCCGGGACGCCGGCCCGTCCTCCCTGACGATCACCTTCGGCTTCGGGAACAGCTTCTTCTCCCGTACGGGACTGGAGAAACAGCGCCCCTCGGCCCTGGACCCGCTGCCCGACTTCTCCTCCGACCACCTCGACAAGTCCCGCAGCGACGGGGACCTGTGGGTCCAGATCGGAGCCAACGACGGGCTCGTCGCCTTCCATGCGCTGCGTGCGATCCAGAAGGACGCCGGCAGCGCGGCCCGGCTGCGCTGGCAGATGAACGGATTCAACCGCTCCCCGGGCGCGACCGCGCACCCCATGACGGCCCGCAATCTGATGGGCCAGATCGACGGCACACGCAATCCGAAGCCGACCGACGCGGACTTCGACCAGCGGATCTTCCTGCCCTCGTCCGGCGACCCGGCGTGGATGGCGAACGGCTCGTATGCCGTGGTGCGCCGGATCCGCATGCTCCTGGACGACTGGGAGAAGCTCTCGGTCAAGGCCCAGGAGGATGTCATCGGGCGCCGCAAGTCCGATGGGGCGCCGCTGAGCGGCGGTGGTGAGACGACCGAGATGGACCTGGAGAAGACCGGCGCAGACGGCAGTCCGGTCGTCCCCATGAACGCGCACGCGCGCATCACGCGGCCCGATCAGAACGGAGGCGCAGCGATGGTGCGGCGGCCGTTCTCCTACCACGACGGTTTCGGCGCGGACGGTGCGCCGGACGCGGGGCTGCTGTTCATCTGCTGGCAGGCGGACCCGCTGCGCGGCTTCGTCCCGGTGCAGCGCAAGCTCGACCGGGGGGACGCGCTCTCCCAGTTCATCCGTCACGAGGCGAGCGGCCTGTTCGCGGTGCCGGGCGGCGCCGCGCCAGGGGAGTACGTGGGCCAGCGGCTGCTCGAAGGGTGACCCGGCGCGGCGCTTCCTTCGCGGCAGGGCGGCCTCGGCGGTCCGCGGGGCCTCCGGCCGCCTCACCCCGTCGGGAGGTCCCCCGGGAGGGGCGGCCGTGTCACGACGGTGAGCCGGGTTCCCCCGCGGCCCATTAGGGTGAGGTCATGCCAGCCAGCTATGCGTATCTCGGTCCCGAGGGCACCTTCACCGAGGTCGCCCTGCGTACTCTGCCCGAGGCCGCGACCCGGGAGCTCGTCCCGATGGTGTCGGTCCCGGCGGCCCTCGACGCCGTCCGCAGCGGCGATGCCGAGGCCGCCTTCGTACCGATCGAGAACTCGGTGGAGGGCGGCATCACCACCACGCTCGACGAGCTGGTCGCGGGCGAGCCGCTGATGATCTACCGCGAGGTGCTGCTCTCGATCACCTTCGCGCTGCTGGTCCGGCCCGGTACGAGGCTCTCCGAGATCAAGACGGTCACCGCGCACCCGGCCGCCCAGCCGCAGGTGCGCAACTGGCTGAAGGCCAATCTCCCGGACGCCGTCTGGGAGTCGGCCGCGTCGAACGCGGACGGCGCCCGACTGGTCCAGGAGGGCCGCTACGACGCCGCGTTCGCGGGCGAGTTCGCCGCCGCACGCTATGGCCTCAAGGCCCTGGAGACCGGCATTCACGACGCGGAGAACGCCCAGACGCGGTTCGTGCTCGTCGGCCGGCCTGCGCGGCCGGCGGCGCCGACAGGCGCGGACAAGACGTCCGTCGTGCTGTGGCAGCGCGACGACCACCCCGGCGGGCTGCGGGATCTGCTCGGTGAGTTCGCCGTGCGGGGCGTCAACCTGATGCTGCTCCAGTCCCGCCCGACCGGTGCAGGCATCGGGAACTACTGCTTCTGCATCGATGCGGAAGGCCACATCTCGGATCGCCGGGTGGCCGAGGCGCTGATGGGACTCAAGCGGATCTGTCTGCAGGTGCGGTACCTCGGTTCGTACCCGCGCGCGGACATCAAGCCGGACGACGTCCGGACCCCGCTGCCCGGGACGTCGGACGACGAGTTCATGACGGCGGCGGACTGGGTGGCGCGCTGCCAGGACGGCCGCTTCTAGACGGTCGGGACCAGGAGTTCGGTCCTACCTGCAGATTTTCGTTGTCCACAGAAGTTATCCACAGGTTGGCAACTCGATCTGGGGACAAGTCGACAACGTGGCGTCCGTCAGTCGACAAATCTCTCTACGGATCGCCTTTCGTCCACCCGCGTGTCCGCAACAGTTGTCCACCTGTTTCTCTCGATCACCGCTTTCGAGTGACCCTTTTGAACCCAAAAGGGCAGCTCGCTCGGTTTTGGTCTGGGAATTCTCCTCGCCGGGCGGGTCATTCGGAATGATCACTTCCGAAATCCACAGATCTTCCGCACAGCCTGTGGATAACTCCATGGGGCTGTGGACACCTGTGGACAAGCGCACGCCAAATCCCGTGTACCCCAAGGAAATCGAGTCAACGCTCCGCGACCGAAGTGCCCCTTTTGAGCGAGCGGGGCCCTTTTCTTGACACACAGTGTCATTGACCAATAACAGGACATGACCTGCGGATCCGAATACAGAGTCGTGAGCCGTAACTCCGCACCGGTAGCCTTGAGGGGTGATTGACCTTCGCCTGCTCCGTGAGGACCCCGACCGTGTTCGCGCCTCCCAGCGCGCCCGTGGAGAGGACGTCGCGCTCGTCGACGCCCTGCTCTCTGCCGACGAACGGCGCAGGTCGTCCGGTGTCCGCTTCGACGAGCTCCGTTCCGAGCAGAAGTCGCTCGGCAAGCTGATCCCCAAGGCCTCCGCCGACGAGAAGACCGAGCTGCTGGAGAAGGCGAGCCGGCTGGCCGCCGACGTCAAGGCGGCCGACGCCGAGCAGCACGATGCCGACGAGGAGACCAAGCGGCTCCTGCTCCAGCTCGGCAACCTGGTGCACCCCGACGTCCCGGTCGGCGGCGAGGAGGACTTCGTCGTCCTGGAGACGCACGGCACCATCCGCGACTTCGGCGCCGAGGGCTTCGAGCCCAAGGACCACCTGGAGCTCGGCGAGGCGCTCGGCGCGATCGACGTCGAGCGCGGCGCGAAGGTCTCCGGCTCGCGCTTCTACTACCTGACGGGTGTCGGCGCCCTGCTGGAGCTGGCGCTCGTGAACGCGGCGATGGCGAAGGCCGTGGAGGCCGGGTTCACCCCGATGCTGACCCCGGCCTTGGTCCGCCCGCGTGCCATGGAGGGCACCGGCTTCCTCGGCCAGGCCGCGGACAACGTGTACCACCTGGAGAAGGACGACTTCTACCTGGTCGGCACCTCCGAGGTCCCGCTCGCCGCGTACCACATGGACGAGATCGTCGACGCGGAGCAGCTGCCGCTGCGCTACGCGGGCTTCTCGCCGTGCTTCCGCCGCGAGGCCGGCACGTACGGCAAGGACACGCGGGGCATCTTCCGCGTGCACCAGTTCGACAAGGTCGAGATGTTCTCGTACGTGGACCCCGAGGACGCCGAGAACGAGCACAAGCGGCTCCTGGAGTGGGAGAAGGAGTGGCTCGCCGCTCTTGAGCTGCCGTTCCAGGTCATCGACGTGGCGACGGGCGACCTGGGCGCGTCCGCCTCGCGTAAGTACGACTGCGAGGCCTGGATCCCCACCCAGGGCAAGTACCGCGAGCTGACCTCGACCTCCAACTGCGACAGCTTCCAGGCGCGCCGACTCTCGGTCCGTATGCGGGACGGCAAGAAGGTGCAGCCGCTCGCGACGCTGAACGGCACGCTGTGCGCCGTACCCCGCACGATCGTGGCCATCCTGGAGAACCACCAGCTGGCCGACGGCTCGGTACGGGTCCCGGAGATCCTGCGCCCGTACCTGGGCGGCCGGGAGCTGCTGGAGCCCGTGGGCAAGTGAGCACGACAGAGGTCGCGGGTTTCCCCTACCAGCTGATAGCCACCGATCTCGACGGGACGCTGCTGCGCCCCGACGGGACGGTCTCGCAGCGCACGCGTGAGGCGCTCGCCGCGGTCACCGCGGCGGGCGCGGCGCATATCGTCGTCACCGGGCGCGCGGTGCCCTGGACGCGTCACATCCTCGATGACCTCGGCTACCGGGGCCTCGCGGTGTGCGGCCAGGGAGCGCAGGTGTACGACGCGGGAGAGCACCGGTTGCTGACGTCGGTGACGCTGGACCGACGGATCGCGACCCTGGCGCTGGCGAAGATCGAGGCCGAGGTGGGCCCGCTGCTGCTGGCCGCCAGCCGGGACGGCCTGGACGGGGAGGTCCTGGTGAGCCCCGGGTACCGGGTCCATGAGGGGCCGCTTCCGTACCAGCCGATCAGGGACCCGGAAGACCTGTGGTCGGCGCCGCTGAACAAGGTGTACCTCCAGCACCCGAGGCTGGGCGACGACGAGCTGGCCGAGGCGGCGCGGCAGGCCGCGGGCGGCCTGGTCGGGGTGACCATGGCGGGCGAGGGGATCGTGGAGATCCTCCCCCTGGGCCTGACCAAGGCGACGGGACTGTCGCTGGCGGCGCGCCGCCTCGGGGTGACGGCCGCGGACACGATCGCCTTCGGCGACATGCCGAACGATGTCCCGATGTTCGCCTGGGCGGCGCACGGCGTGGCCATGGCCAACGCGCACGAGGAGCTCAAGGCGGTCGCGGACGAGGTGACGCTGTCCAATGAAGAGGACGGCATAGCCGTGGTGCTGGAACGGTTGCTCGGATAGCGGGGGAACGCGAAGGCGTGCACGGCGTACGCCGACCGGAATCCCGATCCGAAGCCCCATCCGCAACCCGGTCCGAAAACTTCGGCCAGGGAGAACCGTCTGGGGAACCTGCTCGGAAACCGGTCAGGGCAGCCGCTCGGAACCCGGCCGGAAAAGGCGCTCGGAACCCGGCCAGGACCTTGGAACTTGTCTGGTCGCACTCATGACATCTCGCGGAGGATGCGCGGATCGAACGCGCGCGGGGACTGACCCCGACCACGGCTTAGCAAGCCGGTGCCTTGTCACTCGGCCAATCCTCCGGGTGGGCGGCCCGCGCGAACGTGTCGCGCGCTCGAAGCGGCCGCCCCGGGCAGCTCCCCGTGGGGGCGGGGCTCGACGGAGGGGTAACTACTCCGGAGCCCGCCGCGGGCCGCCCTGCTGGGAGCCCGGCGAACTGTCGTGCATGGACATCACCCGGCTCCTCTCCCAGAACGTGGCGCCGGACCGTCCGGCGTCGTGGACGTCATCACTGTGCCCGTCCGCCGGATCGGGCGCCACTGAATAAAACCCGGGCCGCAGGGCGTGCGGGGCCGCTACCGGCGCCGCCACTTACGACGGCGCGCCTTGCTGAAGAACCAGCCGGCGGGCGGCTGGTCGGAGCGCCACGGCTGGGGATCGGGCGCCTGGTCGCGCCACCGCGCGGCGAGCATCCGGGCGCGTCCCGAAGGCTCGATGGTCGGCGCGGACCGTACGAAGTCCTCATCGAACACGACACCGTCGAATATGTCTCCGGCCTCGCCCGCCCCGTTTCCGTCTGGTGCCTGCGCTGCCATCCCCGTTCCTTTCCGCTGTGTATCCCCTTTGCCCAAGTGTGCCCGGGCAGGTGTGAAACCGCCGTCAAAAAAACCTTCGAACAAGGCAAGAACGACTGCGAGCAAGAACGACGGCAGGAACGACCGCCGGAAGACGAGACGGCTCCGGTGAAGGCACGGCCGCTTTCGGGTCGCACCTCCACCGGAGCCCGGCCCGGGGTTACTCCTCGCCCGTCAGCGTCAGCTTCCGCAGCTTCTGGCCCGCGTACCAGGTGGCGGCGACGGTCACCGCGATCAGCAGCGCCGTCGCGGTGGGCAGCCCCACGTCCGAGGTGACGAGGGAACTGTCGGAGACCTTGTGGGCCACGGCGAGCGCCCACTGCTGGACACTGAGCGTGCGCGCCCCGGAGACCAGCGAGCCGAAGAGCGCCTCCCAGACCAGCGCGTAGACCAGCCCGAAGACCACCGCGTGCCGGCTCACCGTGCCGAGCAGCAGGAACAACGCGGCGTACGCGATGGAGGCGACCAGCGCGGCGACGGTGTACGCGACCGCGATCTGCTGTCCGTTGCCGTTCAGGATCATCCCGGCGACGAACGTCGGCAGCGCCGAGAACGCCATGGTGACGGCGATCGCCACGATCAGCTTGGTGAAGATGATCGTGGGCCGCTTCACCGGCTTGGCCAGCAGGTACACCACCGAGCCGTCGTCGATCTCCGGCCCGATCGCGCCGGTGCCGGCGATGACGCCGATGATCGGCACCATCGTGGCGAGCGCGAATCCGCCGAGGACGTCATGCGCCACCTGGTCGTCGGCGCCGGTCAGCGACCGGACGACCGCGGAGATCACGACGAGCAGCAGGGGCAGTGTGCCGAGGATGAGGGCCCGGCGGCGGCCGAGCAGGCCCCGGTAGGTGAGCCGGGCGACTGTGGGGTCGTACATCTTCGGCCTCCTACGCCGCGACCAGGTACGAGAAGACGGACTCGAGGGACTCGTCCGACGGTGACACGGTGAGCAGCCGGATGCCGTGATCACGGGCGACCCTTGGCAGCAGGGCCGTGAACCGGCCGAAGTCGACCGCCTGGATGCGCAGCGCACCCTCGGTGAGGTCGACCTCGATACCCGACGTCGACGGGTCGGCGATCAGCGCGGCCGCCAGCGCGCGATCGTCACTGGAACGCACCAGATAGCGATGCGGGCGGTCGGTCATCAGGCGGCGGATCTTGCGGAAGTCGCCGCTCGCCGCGTGCCGTCCGGCGACGATCACCTCGATGTGCGAGGCGAGTTGCTCGACCTCTTCGAGGATGTGGGACGAGAACAGCACCGTGCGGCCCTCGGCACCCATGCGCTTCAGCAGCTCCATGAGCTGCATCCGCTGGCGCGGGTCCATGCCGTTGAACGGCTCGTCGAGCAGCAGCAGGGACGGATCGTGCACGAGGGCGGACGCCATCTTCACGCGCTGGCGCATGCCCTTGGAGTACGTCGAGATCTTCCGGTCCTGCGCGTACTCCATCTCCACCGTGGCGAGGGCCCGCGCGGCGGCCTTCGCGCCGAGGCCGTGCAACTCGGCGTTGGCGACGACGAATTCCTGGCCGGTGAGGAAGTCGTACATCGCCTCACGCTCGGGGACGATGCCGATGTGCCGGTAGATCTGCTCATTGCCCCACACGGGCTGTCCGTCGAGGGTGACGGTGCCGGTGGAGGGGGCGAGGAAGCCGCCCATCATGTTGATCAGGGTCGACTTTCCGGCGCCGTTCGGGCCGAGGAGGCCGGTGACCCCGGGGCCGACGTTCATGGTGACGTCGTTGACGGCGACCACGTTGCCGAACCAGCGCGAGACGTGGTCGATGGAGAGCGTGGTCACAGTCCGGCCTTTCGGTAGCGGCCCGTCAGCAGGCCGTAGCTGCCCGCGATGAGCCCGAGGACGACGAGGAGGAAGACGACGCCCTGCGCGGCCGAGGGTCCTTCCCCTCCGGGGTAGGAGGACGTCACCCCCAGGAAGGCCGTCTGCACGCCGTCGATGAGCGTGACGGGCGAGAACAGTCCCATCCAGACGATGGCGTCGGAGCCGGCCGACTGTACGTGCGCGATGGCCTGGATCGTGGAGACGGCCACGTACGAGATGGTGAGCACGGCGATGACGGCCGCGATCCCGAACCCGCGCCGGGGGGTGGCCGCGGCGATGACCAGGCCGATGCCGGAGAACAGCAGGGAGAGCAGGGCCACGGAGACCAGTCCTTCCGCGAATCCCTTCGTCTGATGGCCGAAGTCCAGCTTGGCGAGCAGTGCGCCCACGTACAGGACGAGCAGCGGCGTGGCCGTCAAAATGAACATCGCCGAGGCCAGGGCCGCGTACTTGGCGCGCACGTAGTCGGCGGTCTCGATGGGCCGCGAGAAATACAGGGGCACGGTCTTGAAGCGCAGATCCCGGGAGACCGACTGGGGCGCCTGCGAGGCGACGTACAGGCCGATGAGGGCCTGCATGATGATCGCGTAGCGCGTGTACTCGACGGGCAGGTCCTTCGCCTTGGTGGCCACCGCGACCGCCACCATGATCAGGGCCGGAGCGCACATCACCACGAACAGCAGCATCGGCAGCACTTTGGACTTCACCGAGCGGCCGAGGCCGTAGGCGCCGCGCAGGGACTGCGAGTACAGCGAACGGCGCGCGTAGGCACGGCCCAGGCGCGGACCGTCGTACGTGCGGTAGCCGATGTTGTGGATCCGGGTCTGCTCGGCCTCACGGACCGTGGGCTGCTCAACCGCCATGGCCGACCGCCTCCTTCCGCTGCTCGTCGCTGTCCTTGAAGACCTCGGCGATCTGGTGCCTGCGCTGCTCCATGCGGACCAGGCCGAGACCCAGCTCCGCGACGACGTCCCTGACCGTGTCGTACGTCTGCTCGCCCTCCGCGGTCAGCAGCAGGATGTGCCCGGCGCCGGGCAGACCGCTGCCCTCGTGGGTGGTCACCCCGCGCGCCAGGAGAGCGTCGCGGACCGCGCCGGTGCCGTCCGGGTGCTCGTCGGTGTCGGTGACCTCGACCGCGAGTGTCGTCGTGGTCTGGGTGAAGTCCCGGGTGGAGCTGGACCGCAGGAGCTTGCCGCCGTCGATGACGACGACGTGGTCGCAGGTGCGTTCCAGCTCGCCGAGCAGGTGGGAGGTGACCAGGACCGAGATGCCGAAGTCCGTGTGGACCCGGCGGATCAGGCCGAGCATCTCGTCGCGGCCGACCGGGTCGAGACCGTTGGTCGGCTCGTCCAGGAAGACCAGCTGCGGGTCGTGGACAAGGGCCTGAGCGAGCTTGACGCGCTGCTTCATGCCGGTCGAGTAGCCGCCGATGGGGCGATAGCGCTCCTCGTACAGACCGACGTGGCGCAGGGTGTCCGCGGTGCGCTCACGGGCGGCCGCCGGGGGCAGCCCGGACATCCGCGCCATGTGGACGACGAACTCGGTGGCCGACACGTCGGGCGGCAGGCAGTCGTGCTCCGGCATGTACCCGACGCGCTCACGGATGGCGCCGCCCTTGGTGGCGACATCGAGTCCGAGCACTTCGGCGCGGCCCTCGGTGGCGGGGGACAGACCCAGCAGGATCTTGATCAATGTGGACTTGCCGGCTCCATTGGCACCGACGAGCCCTGTCACACCGGGTCCGACGTCCACGGAGAGCCGGTCAAGCGCGGTCACCCTCGGGAACCGCTTGCTCAGGCTTTCGGTCGCGATCACAGTCACGGACCCGACGGTAGTGACACGCACCACGCCCGTCGTCAGACCCCAGAGCAGTATTCGTGTCCGACTCCAGTCGTACAGGTCCTTAGGGGTCACCCTGAGGTCGAACACCTACCGGGTTTTCCACAGGCCGAGACGGCGCTATTGACGACTTCTCTAACAACTGCGAGATTCGCCGGTGTCACGTTACGGGCACGTAGCGCAGTCGTCGCCGCTGCCGAGAGGCGGTGGCATGGCGAGGACGGTGCCGTGACGACGGAGGTGTCGGCCGAACGCCGCGCCGATCTGCGGGAGTTCCGAACGGTGTGGCGACTCGCGACCGAGTACGCGGAGGAGGAGTGCCTCATGGCCGGCCAGGGGTGGGTGGTGGGCAGGTGACGCTCGCAGGGGCGCGCGAACGCCGGGTGCGCACGGGCGGAATCGAGCTGTGCGTCGCGGAGTTGGGGGACCCGGGCCGGCCCACGGTCATGCTCGTGCACGGGTATCCGGACAGCAAGGAGGTGTGGTCGGAGGTGGCCACCCGCCTCGCCGGCCGTTTCCACGTCGTGCTGTACGACGTCCGGGGCCACGGCAGGTCGACGGTGCCGATGCCGCTGCGCGGCGGTTTCACGCTGGAGAAGCTGACGGACGACTTCCTGGCGGTCGCGGACGCCGTGAGCCCCGGCAGGCCGGTGCACCTCGTCGGGCACGACTGGGGTTCGGTGCAGTCCTGGGAGTTCGTCACGGTCAGGCGCACCGAGGGCCGGATCGCGTCCTTCACGTCGATGTCCGGACCGTCCCTGGATCACTTCGGGCACTGGATCAGGCAGCGGATGAGCCGTCCCACCCCACGCCGGGTGGGTCAGCTGCTGGGTCAGGGTGCCAGGTCCTGGTACGTGTACCTGCTGCACACGCCCGTGCTGCCGGAACTGGCCTGGCGCGGCCCCCTGGGCAGACGCTGGCCGAGGATCCTGCAGCGAGCTGAGCGGCTGCCGGGCGGCGACTACCCCACCCCGTCGCTGCCCTCGGACGCCGCCCACGGCGCCTGGCTCTACCGCGACAACGTACGGTCCCGGCTGAGCCACCCCCGCACCGACGCCTACGCGCACGCGCCCGTGCAGCTCATCACCCCCCTCGGCGACGCGTTCCTGTCGGAGCGGCTCCACGACGAACTCGAGCGGTGGGCCCCGCAGCTCACCCGCCGCACATTGCCCGCGAAGCACTGGATCCCGCGCACACGGCCCGATCAAGTCGCCGGCTGGATCACGGACTTCGTGACCGCCGTCGAGAACGGACGGCCCGCGCCAGCGGCCCGCGGACGGTACGCGGACCGCTTCGGCGGGCAGCTGGTCCTGGTGACCGGAGCGGCCGGCGGCATCGGACGGGCCACCGCGCTCGCGTTCGCCGAGGCCGGCGCCCGGGTGGTGGCCGTCGACCGGGACGGGGAGGGTGCGGCCCGCACGGCCGCGCAGGCCCGGCAGGGCGGGGCGGCCGCGGCATGGGCCGAAACGGCCGACGTCTCCGACGAGCAGGCCATGGAGAAGCTGGCCGAGAAGGTCGCCACCGAGTACGGCGTGGTGGACGTGCTGGTGAACAACGCGGGAATCGGCCTGGCCGGCTCCTTCTTCGACACGACCGCGGACGACTGGCGCAAGGTCCTCGATGTCAATCTGTGGGGCGTCATCCACGGCTGCCGGCTCTTCGGGAAGCAGATGGCCGACCGCGGGCAGGGCGGTCACATCGTCAACATCGCTTCTGCGGCCGCCTATTTGCCCTCCAAGACGCTTCCCGCGTACAGCACGTCCAAGGCGGCGGTCCTGATGCTCAGCGAGTGCCTGCGTGCGGAGCTCGCTGCACGGGGCATCGGGGTGTCGGCCATCTGCCCCGGGCTCGTCAACACCAACATCACATCGACCGCGCGATTCACCGGCGTTGACGCGTCGGAGGAGAAGCGGCGGCAGGAGAGGGCTGCGCGCTGGTACGGGTTGCGGGGCTACCCACCGGAGAAGGTCGCCGACGCGGTCCTGAGAGCGGTCGTACGCGACCTGGCCGTGGTTCCTGTGACTCCTGAGGCACGAGGTGCGCATCTGATGTCCGGCTTCACACCGAGGGCACTGCGCGCGTTCGGGAGGATGAACCTGCCTTTGTGAGCGCTCGATTGGTCATGAGGTGGGCTGTTTCGCCTCTTCTGTCCTGATAATTGGGCTATTTGGTCGACTCTGACACCAAATGACTTGTTGACGCCATATTTGACTACCCGTCTGCAGCGACCGGCCCGTCCTCTGCGACTTGCGCTGTCTTCTTCGGGAAGATCACTTGCATCGGCCGTGGATGCGTGGACAGTGACATCAGTCCATCCGTGTGAGGGAACATGATTGATGACCCGTCAGTTCGGCAACGCCCTAACGCCACCTCCCGAACACGCGCGCACAAGGACCCGCAGACCGCCCCATGTTGATCAGGGTGACCTCGCATCACCAGCCACGACATCCGCTGAACTATGGCCTCACGCAACCCTCTTGCCCCGGTGGGCCACAGACAGCCTTAATGAGGGCAGAGTTGGCGAACCATGTCCAGTCAGGCGTCAGTTGTCCACAGAACTGCCAAGTAGCCTGTGGATAACCCCACTTGCTTGTGGATCAAACATCGGCGTCAAAATCAAGTGCGTGATCCACGTCTCTGCCGCACGCTGGAGAGATGAAAGAAGGGAACGACGAGAGACGCACCGTGAAGGTGTCGAAGTACCTCTCGAAACACCTGCGACACCAGCCGGAGCGGATCGGGCTCACGCTCGACGAGGGCGGCTGGGTGGAGATCGACACCCTGCTCGCCGCGACGGCCGCGCACGGCTTCCGGATCACACGGGACGAGCTGGAGCACGTGGTCGCCGACAACGACAAGCAGCGCTTCGCCGTCGAAGGCACCCGGATCCGCGCCAGCCAGGGACACAGCGTCGAGGTGGACCTGGGGCTTCCTCCGGCGACCCCGCCTCCGTTCCTCTACCACGGGACCGTGGCGCGCTATCTGGACGCCATCCGCGCAGAGGGTCTCCGGCCGATGAACCGCCACGACGTGCACCTCTCGCCGGACCGCGAGACCGCCACCCGGGTCGGCGCCCGCCGCGGCCGTCCCGTCGTCCTCACCGTGGACGCCAGCGCCATGCACCGCGACGGCCATGTCTTCCACGTCAGCGCCAACGGAGTCTGGCTCACCAAGGCCGTACCGCCGCAGTACCTGCGCTTCCCCGGAACCCACTGACCTCTCACCTGTGATTTCCGGGGTCCTGCCGATCATGCCCGGGACACGACCACCCGGACCTCCCCTTACGCTCGATGCATGAGTCTGCGTCTGAGCACCGTGATCCTGCCGTACCTCCGCTGGCACGAGGGCGGGCGTTCCGCGTGGCAGCGTGCCGAGGAGCTCGGTTTCCACACCGCGTACACCTATGACCACCTGTCGTGGCGGTCCTTTCGCGACGGTCCGTGGTTCGGCGCCGTGCCGACGCTGACTGCCGCGGCCGCCGTCACCGAGCGCCTCCGCCTCGGCACCCTGGTGACCTCGCCGAACTTCCGGCACCCGGTGACCCTCGCCAAGGAACTGATCTCCCTCGACGACATCTCCGGCGGACGGATCACACTGGGCATCGGCGCGGGCGGCACCGGCTTCGACGCCACCGCCCTCGGCCAGGAGCCCTGGACGCCGCGCGAGCGCGCCGACCGGTTCGGCGAGTTCGTCCCGCTGCTCGACCGGCTGCTCACCGAGGACTCCGTCTCGTACGAGGGCACCCACTACTCCGCGCTCGAGGCGCGCAACATCCCCGGCTGCGTGCAGCGCCCCCGGCTGCCGTTCGCGGTGGCCGCGACGGGGCCCCGCGGGCTGAAGCTCGCCGCGCGCCACGGTCAGGCCTGGGTGACCACCGGTGACCCGAAGCTGTTCGAGACGGGCACCCCCGAGGAGTCGGTACAGGCTCTGCGGGCGCAGGCCGAGAAGCTGGCCGAGGCGTGCGCCGCGGTCGGCCGTGATGTGACGGAGCTCGACAAGATCCTGCTCACGGGCTTCACCCCGGACCGCGGCCGCCCGCTGGAGTCCCTCGACGCGTTCGTCGACTTCGCCGGCCGGCACCGCGAACTGGGCTTCACCGACATCGTGATCCACTGGCCGATCCCCGACTCCGACTTCGCCTCCGATGTGAAGGTCTTCGAGCGGATCGCCATGGAGGCCCCGGCGCAGCTGCGTTGACCCGCCCGGGTGTGACGCCGCTGGTGAGCAGCGTCACACCCGTCTGTGCGGACCCTCTCAGGACCCTGTGGGCATATGCGCGAGAATGGGGCCCGTGACCTCAGCGACCAGACAGCCCGAGACCCCGGCCTCCGCAGCTCCGCCCCGGCTCATCGCGACCGATCTCGACGGCACTCTGCTGCGCGACGACAAGTCGGTCTCCGAGCGCACGGTCGCCGCGCTGGCCGCCGCCGAGGCGGCCGGCATCGAGGTGTTCTTCGTCACGGGCCGTCCGGCACGCTGGATGGACGTCGTCAGCGACCACGTCCACGGCCACGGACTGGCCATCTGCGGCAACGGCGCCGCCGTGGTGGACCTGCACGGCGGCCCGGGCGCCCACCGCTTCGTCAAGGTCCGGGAGCTGCCCCGGGAGAACGCGGTCGACGCCGTAGGACTGCTGCGGGACGCCGCACCCGGGACTGTCTACGCCATCGAGCAGACGTACGGCTTCTACCAGGAGCCGGGGTACCCGAAGCTCCACGTGGAGGTTCCGGATCTGCTCGCGTCCGCCGAGGAACTGCTCGCCCCGGACGCCCCCGGCACGCACCAGCCGGTGCTCAAGGTCCTCGCCTACCACCCGGAACTGGACCCCGACGCCTTCCTCACCCTGGCGCGGATCGCCGTCGGAGACCGTGCCACCATCACCCGGTCCAGCCCCAGCTCGCTGCTGGAGATCAGCGGTCCAGGAGTGTCCAAGGCCAGCACCCTCGCGTTGTGCTGCGCCGAGCGCGGCATATCCCACGAAGAGGTCATCGCCTTCGGCGACATGCCGAACGACGTGGAGATGCTCACCTGGGCCGGCCAGTCGTACGCCATGGGCAACGCGCACCCGGACGTGACAGCCGCCGCCTCCGGGCGAACGGTCGCGAACAACGAGGACGGGGTGGCCGTGATCATCGAGCGGATCCTCGCGGACCGGTTGCAGGACACGGCCAAGGACGCCCTGAGTCACTGACGGGCGGCTCGGCGAAAGGTGCCTGGCGGAGTTCGCCGAGCACACACCTCAGCGCCTCACGTCGCGGGTGATCCCAGGCGAGACGCGCCTGACAGCTTCACGCCCCGGGCCGCCAGCCACGGCACCGGATCGACCACCGAGGCCAGCTCCGGGGTGGCCCGCACCTCGAAGTGCAGATGCGGTCCGGTCGAGTTGCCCGTCGTACCCGACTGGGCGATCCGCTGTCCGGCGGCCACCCGGTCGCCCGGTTCGACGGCGACGGCCGCGAGATGGGCATACTGCGTGCAGTAGCCGCCCGGATGCGCGATCACGACTTCCATGCCGAACGCGCCCCCGCACGTCACCCGCAGCACCTTCCCGGCCCCGACCGCCCGCACCAGCGTCCCGATGGGCACCGCGAAATCCTGGCCGGTGTGCCGGTGCGCCCAGTGCTGACCGCCGTTGCCGAAGCCCGCGGAGAGCCGGTACGTCTCCACCGGCGTCACCCATGGGCGCCCGAGCCTGCCCCGGGGCTGGTCCAGGTGGACGGCACCCCGGCACGTCCTCGCGGCCGCGGCCGCGTTGGCCTGACTCTGCAGTACCCAGCGTGCCTGTTCCAATTGCGCCTCCAGAGTTCGCTTCCGCGCGGCGAGTTCGCCGTTCCGTTTCTGCAGCGCCCGCCACTGCGCCGACGCCCGTGCCCGGTCCTCGGTGAGGCGGGTCTCCGCCAGACGGCTCCTGGCGACCGCGTCCGCGACCACCAGGTCCACCCGTCCGGGCACTTCGTGCCCCTGCGTCAGTTCCTGAGGGCTGTCCGGGAGCGGGGTCTGCGGGACATAGGACAGTCCTCCGCTCTTGCGGTACTGGTCTCGCGCGATCCGGCCGAGGTCCTTGTGCAGGGCCGCGATCAAGGTGCGCTCCCGGACGATGAGTTTGTCGTCCCGCCCCGCTATGGAGTGCTGTTTCTCGGCCTCACGGCGTCCGGTCTCGTACTGCCGGGCCACCACGGCCGTGTCGTCGTACAGCCGTGCCACCCGAGCACTGGCAATGGCACTGGCATTGGCACTGGTATCCGCTCCACCACCCCCCGTCCCGCTCTCGGCCGCGGCCGACCTCGCCGGTAAGGCCGCGACGGTGCACAGCAGAAGGGGAACGAGCAGGCGAGAACAATGAGATGAATGCATGTCAATGATCGTCGCCCGTGTCGCGGCCGCCGTCCTGTCGACGTCCTACGGCTGGAGGAAGGGACGGCCACGGATGGCTCAGCGGCGTCCCCCGGCCGAGGGGCCGCCACTGCTCCGTCCGCCATGCCCGCGGGTGTTGGCTCCTAGGCGCCCGCGAAGGCCGGCGCCGACGGGCCCGCGTGACCCCTCCGGTCCGCCAGCAGATCCCCCCGCGCTTCCCGCTCCACCATCTCGCGCAGCGGCCCCTCCGTCGCCGCGAGCCGCGCATACGGGCCTCGCTGGACCACCCGCCCCTCCGCGAGCACGATCACCTCGTCGACGGCCTCGAGACCGGCGAGCCGATGGGTGATCAGCAGCGTGGTACGCCCCTGGGTGGCGGCCAGCAGATCCGCGGTGAGTGCGTCCGCCGTCGGCAGGTCGAGGTGTTCCGCCGGCTCGTCCAGGACGAGGACGGGGAAGTCGGCGAGCAGGGCCCGCGCCAGCGCGAGCCGTTGCCGCTGGCCGCCGGACAGCCGTGCGCCGTGCTCGCCGATCAGGGTGTCGAGGCCGTCGGGCAGTCCCTCGGCCCACTCCAGGAGTCGCGCCCGCTCAAGGGCCTCGCGCAGTTCCTGCTCACTCGCGTTCCTCCGCGCCAGCAGGAGGTTCTCCCGCACCGAGCTGTCGAAGAGGTGGGCGTCCTGGGCGCACAGCCCCACCAGGCGCCGCACATCGTCGCCGTCGAGCGCGGACGCCTCGGTGCCGCCCAGTTTGTAGGAGCCGGCGTCCGCGTCCAGGAACCGGAGCAGTATCTGCGCCAGCGTCGTCTTGCCCGCGCCCGACGGGCCGACCACGGCGACCCTGCGGCCCTGTTCGAGGGTGAGGTCGAACCCGCTGAGCGCGTCCCGCCGCTGCCCGTCGTGACGGGCCGTCAGCCTGTCGAGGACGAGCGGGAAGGGCGAGGACGGTGCCTGCAGCGGCCGGTCCGGTTCCCGTACGGGTTCGGGGGCGTCCAGGACCTCGAAGACGCGCTCAGCGCTCCTGTGCACCCGCTGCCGGTGCTGCACCGCGAGCGGCAGCCCGAGGACCGCCTCGAAGGCGGCCAGCGGGGTCAGGACCACGACGGCCATGGCCACGCCGCCGAGCCGTGCGTCGGCCACGGCCTGCGCGCCCACGAGTGCGGCGGCCGCGACGGTCAGCCCGGTGACGAGCGCGGTGAGCCCGTCGCCGAGCGCGGTGGCGGTGGCGGCACGGGAGGCGATGCGGGTGAGCACGCCGTCGGCCCGTCGCGCTTCGGCGGTCCGCCCGGACAGCGCACCCGCGACGGTCAGCTCGGCCGTCCCGGTGAGCAGGTCGGTCACCCTGGTCGCCAACTCGCCCCGGGCGGGCGCCAGTCTCCGCTCGGCGCGACGGGCCACGGCACATGTCAGCAGGGGTACGCCGGCTCCGGCAGCCAGGAGGCCGACGGCCAGGACGGCGCCGGCCTCGGGGAGCAGCCAGGCAGTGAAGCCGACGGAGCAGGCGGACACCACGAACGCGGCGCCCGCGGGCAGCAGCCAGCGCAGCCAGTAGTCCTGCAGGGCGTCCACGTCGGCGACGAGCCGCGAGAGCAGGTCTCCGCGCCGGGTCGTCCGCAGCCCGGCCGGTGCCAGCCGCTCGAGCCGCCGGTAGACCGCGACCCGCGTGTCGGCCAGCATCCGCAGTACCGCGTCGTGCGACACGAGCCGCTCCGCGTAGCGGAAGACGGCCCGGCCGATCCCGAACGTCCGCGTGGCCGTCACCGCCACCATCAGATACAGCACGGGAGGCTGTTGGGACGCCCGCGAGATGAGCCATCCGGAGGTGGCCATCAGCCCCACGGCGCTGCCCAGCGCCAGACTGCCGAGCAGCAGCGCGAGGGCGAGCCGTCCGCGCCGAGGACCGGCCATGGCACGGACCCGGGTGAGCACACGGCCATGCCGCGCCGGAGCTACGGCGGGCGTCCGCTCGGCGAGGGCCCGGGCCGGGTCCGCCGCCTGGCGGGGCCGGGGGACAGCCGCGATCCGTGCGTGAGCGCCCGTGGTGACGGACTCCGCCGCGTCGAGCCGGACGACCCGGTCCGCCACCTCGAGCAGCGCCGGGCGATGCACGACCAGCAGTACCGTCCGTCCGACGGCCAGCCGGCGGACCGCCTCCACGATGTCCGCCTCGGTCGCCCCGTCCAGGGACGCCGTCGGTTCGTCCAGCAGCAGCACCGGCCGGTCGGCAAGGAACGCCCGGGCCAGGGCGAGCCGTTGCCGCTGACCGGCGGACAGTCCCCACCCGTCCTCGCCGAGCACCGTGGCCGCACCGGCCGGCAGCGCGTCCACGAACTCCAGCGCCCCGGCGTCGGCCAGCGCCTCCCGTACCGCCGCGTCGTCCGCATCCGGCCGGGCCAGCCGTACGTTCTCGGCGATGGTGCCCGCGTACAGGTGCGGCCGCTGCGGCACCCAGGCGATCCCCGAGCGCCACTGCTCCAGGTCGGCCGAGGCAAGATCGACTCCCCCGACCCGTACACGCCCCTTCGTGGGTGCCACGAACCCGAGCAGAACGTTGAGCAGCGTCGACTTTCCGGCACCGCTCGGCCCGACGAGGGCGACCGTCTCTCCGGGTGCCACCGTCAACGACACCCCGGACACCGCGTCCGACGACCGCCCGGGGAACCGTACGGTCACATCGTCGAAGACGACCTCCCCGTCCGGCACGCGCTGCGTTCCGGACGGCGGTACGGGCGTCTCCAGTACCGCGAAGATCTCCTCGGCGGCGGAAAGCCCCTCAGCCGCAGCGTGGTACTGCGCACCCACCTGCCGCAGCGGGAGATAGGCCTCCGGGGCGAGCACAAGAATGACCAGGCCGATGTACAGGTCCATGTCCCCGTGGACGAGCCGCATGCCGATCGTCACCGCGACGAGCGCCACGGAGATCGTGGCGAGCAGCTCCAGCGCGAAGGACGACAGGAACGCGATCCGCAACGTCCGCATGGTCGCCTGCCGGTACTCACCGGTGATCCGTTTGATGGACTCGGCCTGGGCCTTGGCCCGGCCGAACACCTTGAGGGTCGGCAGTCCGGCGACGACATCGAGGAAGTGCCCGGAAAGCCGTGACAGGAGCCGCCACTGACGGTCCATCTGGGACTGGGTGGCCCAGCCGATCAGCATCATGAAGAGCGGGATGAGCGGCAGCGTGCCGACGATGATCGCGGCCGACACCCAGTCCTCGGTGACGATCCGCGCGAGTACCGCGACAGGCACGACGACCGCGAGCCCCAACTGCGGCAGATAGCGTGAGAAGTAGTCATCGAGGGCGTCGACCCCTCGTGTGGCCAAGGCGACCAGCGATCCGGTCCGCTGCTCACCCAGCCACCCGGGGCCAAGAGCTCCGGCCCTGGCAAGCAACCGCCCCCGCAGCTCGGACTTCACTGCCGCGCCGGCCCGGTGGGCGGCGAGTTCGACGAGCCATGAGACCAGCGCCCGGCCGACCGCCACAGCCGCCAGGAGGGTCAGGGGCGTGCGCAGTTCGGTGACCGAATGGTGGTGCTGGAAAGCACCGACCACCACCTCGGCGATCAGCATGGCCTGAGCGATGACCAGAGCCGCTCCGACGGCACCCAGCCCGATGACGGCCATGAGGAAGAAGCGTGTGGTGCGGGCGTAGCGGAGCAGTCGCGGATCGATCGGTTTCACGTGAAACATGCCTTTCCGGTCGGGGGAGAGGCGTTCCATGTGAAACGCCCCTCCCCACCAGAACTCAGTGCACGGCTCCGGCAGCGGCGTCGGCGGCGATGTGATGCGTACCGATGCGCTTACGGAAGACCCAGTACGTCCATCCCTGGTAGAGCAGGACCAGCGGCGTGGCGATCCCGGCGCACCAGGTCATGATCTTCAGGGTGTAGGGGCTCGATGAGGCATTGGTCACCGTCAGGCTCCAGTCCGCATTGAGCGTGGACGGCATGACGTTCGGAAAGAGCGTCAGGAAGAGCATCGCCACCGCGGCCACGATGGTGATGCCGGAGAACGCGAACGACCATCCCTCGCGGCCGGCCTGGTTCGCCGCGAGCGCCGCCAGGAGCGCGACCACCGCCACGATCATCGCGACCAGGCTCTTGCCGTCACCCTGGTCGATCTGGGCCCAGGAGAGGAAAAGCAGCGCCAGCACGGCGGTCACCAGACCGACCCGCAGGGCCAGCTTCCGGGCCCGCTCCCGGATGTCGCCGAGGGTCTTGAGTGCGGTGAACACCGCGCCGTGGAAGGTGAACAGGGTCAGCGTCACCAGACCGCCGAGGAGTGCGAACGGGTTGAGCAGATCCCAGACGTTCCCCACGTACTCGAGATGCTGGTCGATCTTCACGCCCCGCACGATGTTGCCGAAGGCCACACCCCACAGGAACGCGGGGATCAGCGAGGTCCAGAAGATCGCGTTCTCCCAGTTGCGCTGCCAGTTCTCCTCGGGCCGCTTCACCCGGTACTCGAAGGCGACACCGCGCACGATGAGACAGACCAGGATGACCAGCAGTGGCAGATAGAACCCGGAGAAGAGGGTGGCGTACCACTCGGGGAAGGCGGCGAAGGTGGCGCCGCCCGCAGTGAGCAGCCAGACCTCGTTGCCGTCCCAGACCGGCCCGATGGTGTTGATCAGCACCCGCCGCTCGGGCCGGTTGCGGGCCAGCAGCTTGGTGAGGATGCCGACCCCGAAGTCGAAGCCCTCCAGGAAGAAGTAGCCGGTCCACAGGACCGCGATCAGAACGAACCAGACGTCGTGAAGTTGCATGATGTGAGCGCTCCCTCGGCCTAGTACGAGAAGGCCATCGGCTTGTCGGCGTCCTGGGAGTCGCCGCCGATCCTGGTGGGCGGGTTGAGATCGGACTCGGTGAGCTCCGGCGGTCCGGCCTTGACGTACTTCACCAGCAGCTTGACCTCGATGACCGCCAGTACCGCGTAGAGCAGGGTGAACACGGTCATCGAGGTGATGACCTCGCCCTGGGAGACACCGGGGGAGACCGCGTCACGGGTGCGCAACACGCCGAAGACGACCCACGGCTGACGTCCCATCTCGGTGAATATCCAGCCCCAGGAGTTCGCGATCAGCGGGAAGGCCAGGGTCCAGACCGCGATGCGCCAGCACCACGGGGTGAGCTTCGGGCCGAGTGCCTTCTTGCGGAAGAGGACCAGATGCGGCACCTCGTCCTCACCGACCCGCAGATGCGTGGGCAGCATGAACTTCTTGCGGGTGAGCCAGAGGCCGGCCAGCCCGATGACGAAGGACGTCATACCGAAGCCGATCATCCAGCGGAACCCCCAGAAGGTGACGGGGATGACGGGCCGGTAGTCGCCCGGGCCGTACTTCTGCTGCTCGGCCTTGTTGGTGTCGTTGATGCCGGGAACATAGGAGCTGAAGTTGTCGTCGGCGAGGAAGGACAGAAGCCCCGGGACGGACAGTTCGACGGTGTTGTGCCCCTTGCTGACGTCTCCGTAGGCGAAGATCGAGAAGGGCGCGGGGCTCTCGCCGTCCCACAGGGCCTCGGCGGCCGCCATCTTCATGGGCTGCTGCTTGAACATGACCTTGCCGAGGAGGTCGCCGCTGACCGCGGTGAGCATGCCGGCGATGACGACGGTGACCAGGCCGAGCCGCAGCGAGGTCTTCATCACGGCCACGTGCTTCTTGCGCAGCAGGTGGAAGGAGGCGATGCCGACCATGAAGGCGCCGCCCGTGAGGAAGGCCGCGGACAGGGTGTGGAAGACCTGGGTGAGTGCGGTGTTCTGGGTCAGGACGTGCCAGAAGTCGGTGAGTTCGGCACGCCCCCTCTGCTTGTTGATCCGGTAGCCGACGGGGTGCTGCATCCAGGAGTTGGCCGCGAGGATGAAGTACGCCGACAGGACGGTGCCTATGGAGACCATCCATATACAGGCGAGGTGGAGCCGCTTCGGCAGCTTGTCCCAGCCGAAGATCCACAACCCGATGAAGGTGGACTCGAAGAAGAAGGCGATGAGGGCTTCGAACGCGAGGGGGGCGCCGAAGATGTCGCCGACGAAGCGCGAGTAGTCGGACCAGTTCATGCCGAACTGGAACTCCTGGACGATGCCGGTGACGACACCCATCGCGATGTTGATCAGGAAGAGCTTGCCCCAGAACTTCGTGGCCCTGAGGTACTTCTGCTTCTCCGTACGCACCCAGGCGGTCTGCAGTCCGGCCGTCAGCGCGGCCAGCGAGATGGTCAGCGGAACGAACAGGAAGTGGTAGACGGTGGTGATACCGAACTGCCATCGCGCCAGAGTCTCCGGTGCCAAAGCCATGTCCACGTCGTCTTCTCCCTTACATCGCCGTGGTCAAGCGGCAGTTTGTCCAGGTTGTCCCACACATCACGGAGCAATCAGGACGAGCTTGTGAACGCGTTCACATTCACAAGCAATTATGGCGCATAGGGGTTCGAGACCGGATGGGCGGGGGGTCCCTAAGAAGCTGGGCGCAGGGTCCTCAAGCCGGGGCCGACGGGCCCCTGGCGTACTTCGGCCATGCTCCGGAGGTTCCGGGCACGCCTCGCGCACCCTCGCCCATGCGGGCCGGCGAGGGTGCGCGAGGCCGCGATGGCGGCTACTGCTCTACTGCTCCCGGAGAAAGCCTTCCGCGACCTTCAGGAAGATGTCGTTCGCCTCTTCCTCGCCGATCGTCACGCGCACCCCCTCGCCCGAGAAGGGACGCACCACCACGCCGGCCTGCTCGCAGGCGGCTGCGAAGGCCGTCGTCCGCTCCCCCAGACGCAGCCACAGGAAGTTCGCCTGGGTCTCGGGCACCGTCCAGCCCTGGGCGTGCAGTGCCTCCATCACGCGGCTGCGCTCGCACACCAGCGAGCCGACCCGGCCGAGCAGTTCGTCCTCCATGCGCAGTGAGGCGATCGCCGCCTCCTGCGCCAGCTGACTGACTCCGAACGGCACCGCCGTCTTGCGCAGCGCCGCGGCGACCGGCTCATGGGCGATGGCGAAGCCGACGCGCAGTCCCGCGAGCCCGTACGCCTTGGAGAAGGTGCGCAGCACGCAGACGTTCGGCCGCTTGCGGTACAGCTCGACGCCGTCGGGCACCTGGATGTCGCGGATGAACTCCCGGTACGCCTCGTCGAGCACCACCAGCACATCGTCCGGCACACGGTCGAGGAAGCGCTCGAGCTCGTCCCGTCGCACCACCGTGCCGGTCGGGTTGTTGGGGTTGCAGACGAAGATCAGCCGGGTCCGGTCGGTGATCGCGTCGGCCATCGCGTCCAGGTCGTGCACATCGCCCGGGGTCAGGGGCACCTGGATCGAGGTGGCACCGCTGATCTGGGTGATGATCGGATACGCCTCGAAGGACCGCCAGGCGTAGATCACCTCGTCGCCCGGGCCGCTCGTGGCCTGCAGCAGCTGCTGGGCGACACCCACCGAGCCCGTACCGGTCGCGAGGTGGGTCTGCGGCACCCCGAAGCGCTCGGACAGCTCGGCCATCAGGCCCGAGCACGCCATGTCCGGGTAGCGGTTGAAGGAATGGGCCGCCGCGGTCACGGCCTCCATCACGCCGGGCAGCGGGGGGTAGGGATTCTCGTTCGAGGACAGCTTGTAGGCCACCGGCCCGTCTGCCGCGGCGGGCTTGCCGGGCTTGTAGGTGGGGATACCCTCCAGCTCGGCACGCAGCTTCGGGCTCGTCTCGCTCACTGCAGTCCTCCTCGCGCACATCACCGGCTCCGTGATCGCCACCGGCGTCCAATGCTTCTCACCTTATGAGGATTCGGCGCCGCTGCGAACGGGCCGTGGACAACAGTCTCCGCCACCTTCCGCGTAACCGTCGGAGCCCGGCCGCATCGGCGTACGAACCCGGGCGCATCACCGCAGGATGGCGCACACTTCGGGGGGCGCGTCGCCCCCGCGTATGACGCGCCGGTGGCTCACTCCGTGGCGCGCATCCCTCGTGCAGGTGAGTTGAGACCTCTTCGAAATATGGCGACCTCGGCAGGCCCATGCGTGCAGACAAGGCACGTATTGAGGATGGATCGTTCAAATCCCTTTACATCTAAGGCACTTGACCTCTATTGACCATGCAGAAACGTGTCTGTCAACGGGTGCATATGCGTCCGCACCACCCCACCGCATGAGCCCTACTATCGGCTCGCCATGACAGCAGCAGGGAAGCACCAGGTGAGCCGGGCGGAAACCTCCCGCCGCGGAAGCCGGCCGGGCCGGGCGGGCATCAGAGACGTGGCCGCCGCCGCCGGGGTCTCCATCACGACCGTCTCCGACGCCCTCAACGGCAAGGGCCGGCTGCCGGACGCCACCCGACGCCATGTCCGCGAGGTCGCGGACCGGCTCGGGTATCGCCCCTCGGCCGCGGCCCGCACCCTCCGTACGGGCAAGTCCGGCCTGATCGGCCTGACGGTGACGACGTACGGGGATGAACCTTTCACCTTCACCGAATTCGCGTACTTCGCGGAGATGGCCAGAGCCGCGACCTCGGCCGCGCTCGCCCGGGGCTATGCCCTGGTCATCCTGCCCGCGACATCGCGCCACGACGTGTGGTCGAACGTCGCCCTCGACGGCACGGTCGTCATCGACCCCTCCGACCAGGACCCGGTGGTCAGCGAGTTGGTCCGGCAGGGGTTACCCGTCGTCTCCGACGGCCGGCCGGCCGGCTCCCTGCCGGTCACCGCCTGGGTCGACAACGACCACGAGGCCGCGGTCCTCGGCATCCTCGACCATCTGGCCGAGGCCGGCGCCCGCCGGATCGGACTGCTGACCGGGACCACCACGGACACCTACACGCATCTGTCCACGACCGCGTACCTGAACTGGTGCGAGCGCGTCGGGCAGGACCCGGTCTACGAGGCCTACCCGGCCCACGACCCGTGCGCGGGCGCCGTGGCCGCCGACCGGTTACTGGCCCGCCCCGACCGCCCCGACGCGGTCTACGGACTCTTCGACCCGAACGGCACCGACCTGCTGGCCGCCGCCCGCCGGTACGGGCTGCGCGTCCCCGACGACCTGCTGCTCGTGTGCTGCAGCGAGTCCGCGGTGTACGCCAACACCGAGCCGCCCGTGACGACGCTCTCGCTGAAGCCGCGCCGGATCGGCACGGCCGTGATCCAGCTCCTCATCGATGCCATCGAGGGTGTCCAGTCCGACCAGCCGGTCGAGCAGGTGATACCGACGGAGCTGATCGTCCGTACGTCGTCCGAGCGGCGGCCGCCCCGTACGACGGTCAGCCCGCCCCGGTCGCCCGAGCACGGGTGACCAGGTGATGATCCGCGGGCGGCGCGCAGGTTGCCCGCGGACGGCCGACGGCCGGGACCCCGCCCGGGGAAACCTCCGCCCATTTGGGGCGAATGCCGCGGTGAACTGGAGCCTTCCCGGATTCACCACCCCTGGGTCATCACATGGCGCGACCCGCATTCCTATGATGGGCGCACGACAGCGCGGGCCGCTGCGACCAGGCAGTCCGAAGCGGTGCAGATGCGGCGGGATGGTGGAGGGGTCGATGACTCAGGGGGCCGGTCAGGGACCCGAGGTGGAGCGCACGGCGACGATGCGCGACTTCCGGGTGCCCGCGTACGTCCACGAGACCGGTCCGTATGCGCAGAGCACGTCCCCCGGCGAGCTCGCCCAGCCCGTCGCCGCGCCCGAGGGACACCCCCACGAGTACTCCGACGCCTACACGCCCACCGAGCGGGACCTCCCGGTCATCGACCGCGGTGCCACCCTGCTGAGCGCCGACCCCGCGTCCGCGCCCGCCCCGCAGCCCACCGACGGTCCCGGTCCGCTCTTCGTCGTCGGGGACGTCCACGGCTATCTCGACCAGCTCGAGGCGGCACTCCAGGAGAAGGGCCTCATCGACGCCGCGGGCAACTGGTCCGCGGGCACGGCGCGCCTGTGGTTCCTGGGCGACTTCACCGACCGCGGGCCCGACGGCATCGGCGTCATCGACCTCGTGATGCGGCTGTCCGCGGAGGCGGCCGCCGCCGGCGGCTACTGCAAGGCGCTCATGGGCAACCACGAGCTGCTGCTGCTCGGCGCCAAGCGGTTCGGCGACACCCCGGTCAGCTCCGGCGCCGGGACCGCCACCTTCCAGGCGGCCTGGCTGCTCAACGGGGGCCAGAAGACGGACATGGACCGCCTGCAGGACCACCACCTCCAGTGGATGGCGCGTCTGGACGCGGTCGAGGAGGTCGACGGACATCTTCTGGTCCACTCGGACACCACCGCCTACCTCGACTACGGCGACTCCATCGAAGCGGTCAACGACACCGTCCACGAAACACTCACGCGCAACGACGCGGACGAGGTGTGGGACCTGTTCCGGAAGTTCACCAAGCGCTTCTCCTTCCGCGACGAAGGCGGCGCCGACGCCGTGCGGTCCCTGTTGGAGACATACGGCGGCAGGCGCATCGTCCACGGCCACAGCCCCATTCCGTACCTGCTGGGCGAGGTCGGCTCGGAAGAGGGCGAGGACGCCACCGGTCCGGTGGTCGAGGGCCCGCACGTCTATGCCGACGGGCTGGCGATCGCGATGGACGGCGGAGTGACCATGGCCGGAAAGCTGCTCGTCCAGCAACTTCCCCTGAACGCCTAGGCGTTCACCGGGCACGCGTCCGCCGCCCGGAACCCCTCGAAGGCCGCGCGACCCAGGGCCAATTTCTGGAAACCCCCTGTCACCGTGTGCCGTCGCCGCTCTACCATCGCCTTATCCGTAGCAGGCTCCCCTCCGTTTCTGCCCGACGGCTCGTCAGCATGCCGAGTCCCAAGCCCTACGGAGCATCGGGGGATGCACATGAACAGCGTTCCGCAGCACCTGCTGAGCGAGGACCGCCAAGACTATGAGCGGGTCCTCGATGAGGCGCTGCGCTCCGCACCACACCGCCCGGAACTGGCCGCTGTGGGACAGCGGCTCAACCCCGAACAACTGCGCACCATGGCGCTGAACGCCACCGCATTCATCACCGCGGCGGCGGCCGCCGAGTACCACCGGTATGTGAAGGTCCGCGAGGAACTGCGCCGGCCGGCGCCGTCCACCCCGTCCGTCCATGAGAACACCGCCGGTTCCGTGGATTCGGAGATGGACGGCCTGGGGCTCGCGGCCAGTGTGGGAGAGGCCGCGGCGAGCGCCGGAGCCGGTGCCGTCGCCACGGTCCTCGCTCCCTTCCTCGCCGGTGCCGCCGCGGCGATCTTCCTGCTCGTGGGTTACATCCTCAAGGTGGTCGACCCCGACCAGGCGTTCGCACGGACCCTCCTGACCACCGGGTGGGTCTTCGGCGGGGTCACCGCGGCGGCGATCCTGATCGCCGCGGTCGGCTTGCTGCTCACCGCTCTGCGCAACAGTTCCTCGGAAAGGGAGGAGGTGGCACGGAGCGAGTTGACGGTGGAAGTGGCCAGGGCTCGGGAAGCCTGGCACGAGGCCCTGCTGGAGCGCGGCATCCTGCCGTTCCTCCGTGATGCGCTCGCCGACCCGGGGGCGGCCGCGATGAGCCGGAAGGCACCGGAAACGGCCCCCAGCCGCATCCCGCATCTCGGCTACGACCGTCCGGGGTTCAGCAGTCCCGACGGCGGTCCGGCCGCGGGGCCACGTCCCAGCTTCACCAGCCCGGACTTCACCAGCCCAGACTTCGGGGGGCCCGAACATCAGCCGGAGTGACGGCCACCGGCCGACGGCCCGCCGGCAGCAGCGGCGAGCGTGGCCACTGGCCCCCTCCGGCCCGCCCCCCGGGGGCCCGGCCCGCACCGCCCGCCGAAGTCCGGCCCGCGCTCCCTAGCGCGGGCCGGATCTTGCGTCCGGGCCGGAGCGTCAGTCGGCGAGCGGGAGGTAGACCCGGTTGCCGTGGGCTGCGAACTCCTCGGACTTCGCCTTCATGCCCGCGAGAGCGGCTTCGTCGTAGTCCGGTTCGGGCGCGATGTCGCCGTACTTCTCGGTGATGGTTCGGCTGATCTTCATCGAGCAGAACTTCGGCCCGCACATCGAGCAGAAGTGGGCCGTCTTGGCCGGCTCGGCCGGGAGGGTCTCGTCATGGAACGCGCGGGCCGTGTCCGGGTCGAGGGCCAGATTGAACTGATCCTCCCAGCGGAACTCGAAGCGGGCGTCGGACAGCGCGTCGTCCCAGTCCTGAGCGCCCGGGTGCCCCTTGGCGAGATCCGCGGCATGAGCGGCGATCTTGTAGGTGATGACACCCGTCTTGACGTCGTCGCGGTTGGGCAGGCCCAAGTGCTCCTTGGGTGTGACGTAGCAGAGCATGGCCGTGCCCCACCAGGCGATCATCGCGGCACCGATGCCGGAGGTGATGTGGTCGTACGCCGGGGCGATGTCCGTCGTCAGCGGCCCGAGCGTGTAGAACGGTGCCTCGTCGCAGATCTCCTGCTGAAGCTCGATGTTCTCCTTGATCTTGTGCATCGGGACATGGCCCGGGCCCTCGATCATCGTCTGTACGTCGAAGCGCCGGGCGATCCGGTTGAGTTCCCCCAGAGTGCGCAGTTCAGCGAACTGCGCCGCGTCGTTGGCGTCCGCGATCGAGCCCGGCCGCAGGCCGTCGCCCAGCGAGTACGTGACGTCGTAGGCCGCGAGAATCTCGCAGAGCTCCTCGAAGTTCTCGTACAGGAACGACTCCTTGTGGTGCGCGAGGCACCACGCGGCCATGATCGAGCCGCCCCGCGACACGATGCCGGTCTTGCGATTCGCGGTGAGCGGTACGTACGGCAGCCGTACGCCCGCGTGCACCGTCATGTAGTCCACGCCTTGCTCGGCCTGCTCGATGACCGTGTCCTTGTAGATCTCCCAGGTCAGCTCCTCCGCTTTCCCGTCGACCTTCTCGAGGGCCTGGTACAGCGGCACCGTGCCGATCGGCACGGGGGAGTTGCGCAGCACCCACTCGCGCGTGGTGTGGATGTTGCGGCCTGTGGACAGATCCATGACCGTGTCCGCGCCCCAGTGGGTCGCCCAAGTCATCTTCTCGACCTCTTCCTCGATGGAAGACGTCACCGCGGAGTTGCCGATGTTGGCATTGACCTTCACCAGGAACCGCTTGCCGATGATCATCGGCTCGGTCTCCGGATGATTGACGTTGGCGGGGAGAACCGCGCGTCCCGCCGCGATCTCCTCACGGACGACCTCGGGCGACACGTTCTCCCGGATCGCCACGAACTCCATCTCGGGCGTGATCTCGCCACGTCGCGCATGGGCCAGTTGCGTGACCGCCGTGCCGGCCCGGCCGCGGCGGGGCTGACGCGGCCGGCCCGGGAAGACCGCGTCGAGGTTGCGTAGCCCGCCCCGCGGCGCGGTGTGCTTGATCCCGTCGTCCTCGGGACGGACAGGGCGACCCGCGTACTCCTCGGTGTCGCCACGGCCGATGATCCAGTTCTCGCGCAGCGACGCCAGCCCCCTGCGGACGTCCGTCTCCATGAGTGGATCGGTGTACGGGCCGGAGGTGTCGTACAGGGCGACCGACTGTCCATTGGTGAGGTGCACCTGACGGACCGGCACTCGAAGATCAGGGCGTGAACCCCCGACATACGCCTTGTGCCATCCGATGGACCTTCCGGCCTCCGGTGACGGTTCCCCCTGATCGGAGGCAGGCGTGTGTACGTCCTTGTTGGCCATAAGACCTACTCCCTACGCCGGCATTACCCGGTAACAGGTTCAGCGGTCGACGCAGCGGTTTCCGCCCGGCGATGTTCCACGTGAAGCATCGCGTCAACGGAGGTCAGCGCCCTCTCAGCCCGGTGCTCCGAGCTCCCGCGTGTGCAAAGGTCCTCTCACGCTAGCGTCTAATTGCACGGGCTGCACAGTGCGCCTCACGCCTTCTTGCGATGATCGGTCGGTGACCACGATGCAGCATCCGCCCTCCTATCCGCCTCCCGGACCACCCCACAACCATGCCCCCGGCGAGACCCACGGCCATGGCCCTGGAGGCGGTCACGGCTCCGGCGAGGGACCCGGGGACGGTCATGGAGGTGGCCACGGACCTGGATCCGGTGACGGCCACGACCATTCGCATGGGCACAGTCATGGGCCCGCGGCTCCCGTCTCCCGACATCTGCGCAGGGTCATCGCCGCGATCCTCATTCCCTTCACCGCGGCGGTCATCGTGGGCCTGGTGGTGCTGTGGCCGGGCGGCGTGCCCTCGCACAAGCGCACCGGCGTCGGCTTCGACCGGCAGACCCAGCAGGCCACGGTGACCAGGGTCGTGGACGTGGACTGCAAGTCCGTGAACGCCTCGGGCGACACCCCGACCGGTGACACCTCCACCGCCGAGGGCTCCTCCGCGGTGCAGGGATCGAGCGGCACCTGCAAGAAGGCAACAGTTCGCGTCGACACCGGCAATGACATCGGTCGTACCTTCACGGAGATCGTCCAGCCGGACCAGTCGCGCCAACTGCATGAGGGCGAGAAGGTCGTGGTGGCGTACGAACCATCCGCTCCGAAGGACCTGCAGTATTCGGTCACCGATGTGAACCGCAAGTTCCCCATGGCTCTGCTCGCGGGCATCTTCGCCGTCGCCGTGGTGGTCGTGGGCCGGTTGCGTGGCGTCATGGCGCTCATCGCGCTGGGCGTGAGCTTTATGTTCCTGAACCTCTTCGTCCTGCCGGCGATCATTCAGGGGTCGAATCCGCTGCTCGTGGCCGTGGTCGGGGCGAGCGCCATCATGCTCGTCGCTCTGTATATGTGCCATGGACTCTCGGCCCGTACGTCCGTGGCGGTGCTCGGCACGCTGATCTCGCTGTCACTCATCGGCCTGCTGGGCTCGGAGTTCATCGACTGGGCCGCGCTGACCGGCAACACGGACGACAACACCGGTCTGATCCACGGCCTGTATCCGCACATCGACATGAGCGGTCTGCTGCTCGCCGGCGTCATCATCGGCTCACTCGGTGTTCTCGACGATGTGACCGTGACGCAGACGTCGGCTGTCTGGGAACTGCATGAGGCGAATCCGTCGATGGGCTGGCGTGGCCTGTACCGCGCGGGCATCCGCATCGGGCGCGACCACATCGCCTCGGTCGTCAACACGCTGGTCCTGGCGTACGCGGGCGCCGCCCTCCCACTGCTGCTGCTCTTCTCGATCGCGCAGAGCAGTGTGGTGTCGGTCGCCAACAGCGAACTGGTCGCCGAGGAGATCGTGCGCACCCTTGTGGGCTCGATCGGACTGGTCGCCTCGGTACCGGTCACCACGGCCCTGGCCGCCCTTGTCGTCTCCGCCGACCGCCAGGAGGCCGTCGCACCGGCCATGGCAGCGGCTCGTGGCGGCAGGGGACGCCGCCGCAAGCGCTGAGTCCGCCCAAGCCGTGCGAGGGCGCGCAGCGGTGTTCTCGCGTCCACGGCCCGTGCCGGCGACTCCGCGGCCTGTCACTCCCGCCCCTCGCGAGGGGGCGCCAGGAGCCCGTCACGGCGCCGAGGAACCGTTACGGCACCTTGCTGCGCCCCGCGTCCACGAGGAACCGTTACAGCGCCGCAGGCGGCTTCAACCCGCGCTCTGCTCCTCGGCGAGGATCCGGTCGAGAGCCTCGTCCAGATGCGCGTCGAAGTCGGCCAGCGAGCCTTCCTGCCCGAGCGGCACCAACTTGTCGGTGCGATCGAGGAAGGCCACGAGCGGCACCGCGCCCGAGCGGAACACAGCCCGGTCCGCGCCCACTTGGAGCCGGATCAGCACATCACCGAAGGTGTCCGGCTCGGCGGGGGCGATGTGCACATCCCCGTCGCCACACGGCCTGCCCACCCCGTCGACCAGCAACTCGCGTCCGAAGGCCCACGTCACGGGCGCGTCGCCGGGCAAGTGGAAGGTAAGCCGTACGGCATACGGATCACACGTCTCATAGGACAACTCCACCGGAATGCGGAAGGAGAGCTCCTCCGAGACGAGAAAGCTCATCATGACCTCTGCCTGTACCGACTCACGCATCGCCTACCCCGTCAATAGCCGTGGACTGGCCAGGAATGATCCCCCTGACACATGCAGGAAGTTTGCTGAACGTGTATGGCAGATCACAAGGAGTGAGTTTTCAGATGCTGATAGAGAAGGTCAGTCCCCCTGGAAGCCGTCCGATCTCGGCCTGCAACTGAAGTGCCGCCGGCAGCAACCGGTCGGCCTGGTGCGAGGGCAGGGAGATGGCAACAGCCGCCGCCGTCGTCCCGGCGGTGAGGGGAATCGCGGCGCAAGCCGTCCCGAGCGCGTACTCCTGGCGCTCGATGACGGGGTCCATCCGCCCCAGAAGTTCCAGTCTCCGCAGGAAAGTTCGCTCGTCGCGCACGGTGTAGCGGGTGATCGACTGCACGGGGTAGCGGTCGAGGTGGTCCCGCCGGGCCTCTTCGTCGAGCTGCGCGAGCAGGCACTGGCCGAGCGCATGGGCGTGGGCGGTCTCACGGAAGTCGGCCCACTCGGCGACGGCCGGACTGCCCGGCCTGTCAGCGACGCTGAGGACGTCGATCTCTCCATCGCGATAGACCGCGTAGTAAACAGGAGCACCGATCGAATCACGCCATTGTGCGAGCGCGTCGTCCATGGCGCTGCGACGTTTCTGCTGGGCTGCACTGCCGCTCAGCCGCTCGGCGGCGTCACCGAGGAAGAACAGACCCTTGTCCCGGCGCAGATAGCCTTCGTGGGTCAGGGTGCGCAGCAGATGGTAGGCCGTAGGAAGGGCCAGGCCGACCTCGCGGGCCAGCTGCTTGGCGGGGGCTCCGTGCTCACGGTCGGCGACGGCCTCCAGCAGCCGCATCGCCCGCTGCACCGAGCCGATGAGAGTGGTGGACTGCGGTTGCACGGGCGGGAGACGCTCCTCCGCCGGTGATGCGCGCCGCTGCACGGGCGGGGCGAGCGGCGCGGGTGAGTAGTCTGCGCGTGCGGTGCCAACCGTGGCCAAGGATCACTCCCGGAGCGCGAGGAGGGCCTCCCGTGCGGGGACACGGGAGGGGATGCGCCGCGCGCGGGGCCTGCCGCGCGTCGAACTCCGGACTCTAACGGTCCAACGGTGCCCTGGGACGGCCTCACCGAGGAAACTTCCCCCGCCCGAGCGAACCTCAGATTCCTGTTACCGGCCGTCTGTTCCGGTCTGCCCACCCCGGCACGTGTCCGGCCGCGCTCCGTACCGTTGCCCGCCCCGCCCGCTCGGCATGCTCCGGTCTGCTCACCAGTCGCCGCGCGACGACGAGCCCGACAGGAACTTCCGCACGATGTAGATCAGGCCGCCGACCAGTGCGACGAAGAGCAGCACCTTGAACAGCAGCCCGATGACGAAGCCGATGACGGACGCGATCAGGCCGCCGAAGACGACCAGGGCGATGACCGGCACCGCGATCCACTTCACCCACCACGGCAAACCCGCGAAGATCTCTCGCATCGCCTTGTCCTTGTCTCTCCGCCCGTTGCCCCGCGCACAGTTCGGGGGCTCTGCTTCCGGGATCCTTGTCCTGCTCTCGATGCTAGGGCCGCCGAGGGCCGGAGCGGAGGCCTGGTGTCCCCCGTCCTCCCCTGACCGTTCCCCTAGGGAACCCTGAGACCGGCCTCAGCTCTCGGGGGGAGAGAACACCACCAGAACCCTCAGGTCCTCGGTGATGTGATGGAACTTGTGTGCGATGCCAGCGGGCACATAGACGACGCTGCCGCGTGCGACCGGCGTGGTCTCCATGCCCACGGTGATCGAGGCACGGCCGCTGACCACGAAGTACACCTCGTCCTGCTGATGCGGCTTCTGCGAGTCCAGGTCGCCCGCATCGAGTGCGTACAGGCCCACGGACATGTTCCGCTCCCGGAGGAACTGCAGATAGGCACCGTCGTTGGCAGCCCGCTCCGCCTCCAGTTCGTCCAGCCGGAATGCCTTCATCGCAGTTGACCGCCCTTGCTCGCTACTCGCCGGTGATCCCGTCTGCCACGATCAGACACATGAAGAATTTCGTAGTCAAGACGATCGCCAACGCCGGGGCCCTCGCCGTCGCCGTGTGGCTGCTCGACAAGATCACCCTGACCGGTAACAGCACCGGCAAGAAGATAGGCACGCTGATCGTGGTGGCGCTGATCTTCGGCCTGGTCAACTTCCTGGTCAAGCCGATCTTGAAGGTGCTGACCTTCCCGCTGTTCATCCTGACGCTCGGCCTGATCACCCTGGTGGTCAACGCCCTGATGCTGCTGCTCACCTCATGGGTGGCGGGCAAGCTGGATCTGAGTTTCCATGTCGAGGGCTTCTGGACCGCCGTCCTCGGCGGCCTGATCATCTCGATCGTCTCCTGGGCGCTGCACGTGGTGCTGCCCGACAAGGACTGAGTGAACCTTATGACCTTTTCCGTCTGCTTTGTCTGTACAGGCAACATCTGCCGGTCGCCGATGGCCGAGTCCGTCTTCCGCGCGCGGGTGGAGGAGGCCCGTATCGACGACCAGGTCCAGGTCGACAGCGCCGGCACGGGCGGCTGGCACGAGGGGGACCCGGCCGATCCGCGGGCGGTCGCCGTCCTGGAGGAACAGGGCTACGGCAGCGATCACATCGCCCGGCAGTTCCAGCCCTCCTGGTTCTCCCGTCTCGACCTCGTGATCGCCCTGGACACCGGCCACCTCAAGGCCCTGCGCCGTCTCGCGCCCACCCCGCAGGACGCCGCGAAGATCCGGCTGCTGCGCTCGTACGACCCGGCCGCCGACGACGACCTCGACGTACCGGATCCCTATTACGGGGGGATGGACGGATTCGAGGCGTGTCTTGAGATGGTGGAAGCGGCGAGCACCGGTCTGCTCGCCGCGGTACGCGAGAACCTGGAGGGACGGGCAGCATGACATCAGGGGATTTCGGCACATCCGGCGCGGGAATCGGTGACGGCACCCGCGCGGTACGGGCGGGACTGCCGGAGCCGGTCAAGTACGAGCCGACTCTGCCGGGGCCCGTCTTCGCGGCGCACTTCCACCTGCCCGGCGAGCCGACGGGCCCGTACACCTACGGACGTGACGAGAACCCCACGTGGACCCATCTGGAACGGGCCATCGGCGAGCTGGAGGCGCCCGGCGAGGACGGCGTCGAAACGCTCGCCTTCGCCTCCGGCATGGCGGCGATCTCGGCGGTCCTCTTCTCCCAGCTGCGCGCCGGCGACACCGTCGTGCTGCCGGCGGACGGCTACCAGGTGCTGCCGCTGGTGCGCGAGCAGCTGACCGCGTACGGCATCGAGGTGCGTACCGCGCCGACCGGCGGCGATGCCCAGCTCGACGTCCTCGACGGCGCGAAACTGCTGTGGGTGGAGACCCCCTCGAACCCGGGGCTCGACGTCTGCGACGTGCAGCGCCTCGTGGCGGCGGCCCACGCGCAGGGGACGCTCGTCGCCGTCGACAACACCCTGGCGACACCCCTCGGCCAGCGCCCGCTGGAGCTGGGTGCCGACTTCTCCGTGGCCAGCGGCACCAAGATGCTCACCGGGCACGGGGACCTGCTGCTCGGGTACGTGGTGTCCCGGAACGCGGGGCTGATGGCCTCCGTGCGCCGCTGGCGCAAGATCGTCGGGGCGATCCCCGGTCCGATGGAGGCCTGGCTCGCGCACCGCTCGCTGGCCACCCTGCACCTGCGCGCCGACCGCCAGACCGCCAACGCGCTCGCGGTCGCCGAAGCACTGCGCGCCCGCGCCGAGGTGACCGGTCTGCGCTATCCAGGGCTGCCCGACGATCCGTCGCACAAGACCGCGGCGCAGCAGATGCGGCGTTTCGGGTGCGTGGTGTCGTTCTCGCTGCCCACACGGGCACGTGCCGATCGTTTTCTGGACGCACTGCGCCTCGTCGACGACGCGACGAGCTTCGGAGGCGTACGGTCGACCGCGGAGCGACGTGGACGCTGGGGCGGTGACGCGGTGCCCGAGGGCTTCATCCGTCTCTCGGCCGGCGCCGAGGATCCCGAGGACCTGGTGGCCGATGTGCTGCGTGCGCTCGACGAGTCGGCGGAATGACCGGTTCCTGAGCGGCGTCCACTGCCTCGGCTACGTACATACGGGGAGGCGACGGGCCGCCCCCGAAACGTCGTATACGGACGACGGACGGTCCGAGCCTCCCCCCTCGTGGCTCGGACCGTCCCGGTTCTGCGCGCGAAGAACCGCGCGAACAAGGCTAGTTGACTCTGTGTCAGTGTCCAATCACAGTAGCGACAGAGACCTATCGACTTATTTATAGTTGGGCCCGGTCGCGGGTGTGGGGAGGCAAGGTAGCACCATGGATCTGGCCCTGCTGCGCACCTTCGTGACCGTGCACCGGGCCGGCTCGTTCACCCGTGCCGCAGCGCTGCTCGGCCTCTCCCAGCCGGCGGTCACGTCCCAGATCCGCACCCTGGAACGGCAGCTGGGGCGTCCTCTCTTCCTGCGCCAGGCCCGCGGTGTGACTCCCACGACCATCGGCGACGAACTCGCGCACAAGGCCGCGCCCCATCTCGACGCCCTGGTGGAGATCACCGAGACCGGGCTCGACGAGCAGTCCTCACCGCGCACCCTCCATCTCGCCGGACCGCCCGAGTTCACCGCCGAGCGCGCCCTGCCCGCGCTCGCGACACTGACCGAGGACAGCCAGGGGATCGCCCTGCGCGCCACCTTCGGAAACGCGGACGAGACCCTCGAGGGCCTTGCCGCCGGACACCACGATCTGGCCATCAGCACGGCCCGGCCGCGCGGAGCCCTGCTCACGGCGACCCCGCTGTGCGACGAGGAGCACGTTCTGGTCGCGGCGCCTCGCTGGGCCTCCCGCACCGGCGGCCCCGGAACACCACGTCACACGGACGCACACGGGCTGGAGAACCTCCCGGTGGTCGAGGTGCACGAGTCGCTGCCGTTCGTCTCCCGCTACTGGGCCTCCGTCTTCGACTCCCGCCCGACCGCCTCCGGCACGGTCATCGTCCCCGATCTGCGTGCGGTCCTCGCCTGCACCACCACGGGTGCCGGGCTCGCCGTGCTGCCGCGCTACCTCTGTGCCGCGGCGCTGGAGCGCGGTGATGTGGTGGCACTCCATGAGCCGGCGGTCCCTCCACTGCGGACGTACTTCCTGGTCGTCCGCACGGGGACACTGGCCATGCCGCACATCGCCCGAGCCCATGAGTGGCTGCTGCGGACGGCGGCCGACTGGGGATGAGGCCGACCAGGAGCGAAGGCGATACGAACCCTGCGAACGGAAGCGACGGGGCTGGGCCCTGGGCCAGGTCCGCCAGGCGACGCCACCGTGTGTTCACATCTGGTTCCACCTCGTGTGGGCTCCACGATGTTTCACGTGGAACGGGTTGGGCCACATTCCACCCATGACCGTTCGCCCCGTGGTCAAACGCACCGCCCGCGCCATCCTGCTCGATGGCGACGACCTGATTCTCATCAAGCGCACCAAGCCCGGAGTCGATCCCTACTGGGTGACACCGGGCGGCGGGGTCGAGCCGTCGGACGCGACCGTCGTCGACGCGCTCCACCGCGAAGTACACGAGGAACTCGGCGCCAAGATCAGCGACGTGGTGCCCTGCTTCGTGGACACCGTCGAGCACATCGGCGAAGGCGGCGGCGCGACCGGAGTCAAGGTCCAGCACTTCTTCGTCTGCCGCCTGGAGTCCATGGACGAGCGTCTGCGGCACGGACCCGAGATCGAGGAGCCCGCCGGCGAGTACGAGATCGTACGGGTGCCCTTCACCAGGGTGGGCATCGCGTCCGTCCATCTGGTGCCGCTGTCCCTGCGCCACTACCTCGACGGCAACATCGAGGGCGTACGTGCCATGCACGCACCCGACCTGGGCTGATCTCCGGACCGAGAACGGCACTCCCGTCCGGCGCTCAGCGTTCGGCCACGGCCAGTTCGTCGACGGAGTCATGGCGGATGCGCTCGGACGGGATACCGATGTTCCGGAGCGCGTCCACACCACTGCGGATCATTCCGGGCGGGCCGGAGAGATAGGCGTCGTACTCGTGCCAGGGCCCGTACTCGCGAATGACGTCCGGTAGCTGGACATGCGCCAGTGCGTCGACGACCGGACGGACCGAGAGCCAGGGATGGCTCTGCTGCAACCGCAGCATGGTGTCGATGTCGTACAGGTCGTGGTCGGTGCGGGCACCGTAGAAGACCTCCACGGGGCGCCGATCGCCGTGCCCGGCGACATCCTCCACCAAGGCCTTGATGGGCGCGATGCCGGTGCCGCCACCGAGGCAGAGCAGTCCGTTGTCCTTGGTGTGGTCGACGGTCATCGTGCCCGCGGGCGGGCCGAGACGGATGGCGTCACCAGGCCGGGCGCGGTGCACCAGCGCATTGGAGACCCAGCCCGCCGGGACCGCCTTCACATGGAACGAGAGCAGTCCGTCGGAGCGCGGCGCGGAGGCGAAGGAGTAGTGCCGCCATATCCGCGGCCACCACGGGGTCTCCACGCTCGTGTACTGCCCGGCCAGGAACGGGTAGGGCTGGTCGGGGCGCATCGTGATCACCGCGACGTCCGGGGTGCGGAGATCGTGCGACACGACCTCCGCGTGCCACCAGGGCGGGGCGCGCAACTCGTCCGCCGCCGCCGCGTCGATCATCACCTGGGAGATCGTCGTGTACGCCCGCACCCAGGCGGCTTCGCTCTCTCCGTCCCAGATCGCGGAGGCGTACTTGCTCAGCGCGCCGATGAGGCATTCGCCGACCGCCGGGTAGTGCTCGGGCCGCGTGCCGTACTTGCGGTGGCCGCGGCCCAGGTTCTGCAGATAGGCGACGAGGACCTCGGTGTTGTCGATGTGCTCGGCAGCGGTCAGCAGTGCTGTGAGCAGCCGGTCCCGCTGGGTGTCCATCGCGGCGGGGAACAGGGACCGCAGGTCGGGATAGCGCACGAAGAGAAGTGCGTAGAAGTACGAGGTGACCTTGTCCGCGATGGGCCCGATCTCCGACATGGTCCGCCGGATCAGCACGGCGTCCGGAGACGCCCGAGGCTCCGGGGCGGAGGGCTGGACGGGGGTGCGGGGCTCGGGGCGGATCCCTTGATGGGCGGGTTCTGGCTCGCTGTGCCGGTGCTCCGGGGTGCTCGCCGTCGGCTGTATTCGTCCCTGGTGGGTACCGTCGCCGACGGGCGAACGGCCGACGGGGCGCATCGCTGCGAGACGGCCGCCCTCCGGCGTCGGAGGCTCCCCGCCCGGAGGCGTCGGGGGCTGGCTGTGGGGTGTGAACCAGCCGCCCCCGCCGCTGTCGCCGGAGGTGCCGTTGTCGGCCGACGCGGTGGTCGGAGCGTCCATGGTGTGCCTCGCCTCGAACATCTTCCGGTCGGTCTGCGCACTTCCCCGGTCGGAGCGTGCTTCCTTCTCCCCGCCGACAGCCCTGCTTTCCCCGTTCGATCGCTTTGACGTCCAATGCGGCACAGTCAACCCGGAAACCGGCTGCGTACGGACAAGTAAGGGGGGAGTGTGACATAGGCCGCAGTAACCTCACAGCAGCTTTCCACCCAGCCTTCGCGCCCGGTCGCTCAGCGGGAAATGCGGGTCTTGGATCTCTCCGTCTCGTTAGGTTGCATTGGCTTGCGTTCGCGCCCTGCGGAACGTGCGCACATCACACCGGAGGCGAACCGGACTCGACCATACCGGTCGCCGTGCCATGCACAAGTCCCCCCTCGGTTCGCCATGAAGTGTCGGTCGAGCGAACCGGAATCGGCGTCAATTACCGGGCACGGCATACTCATTCACAGCATCCCGGAGATCCTGCTCGGCTCCTTGATGCGATGAAGCCTCGCAAGTGCGAGAACATCTACGCTCTCCCTTTCTCACCGTCGCATGACTCATCCCCGTCGTCTGAGTCATGACGAGTCATCAGCCCATTACCGATCAATCGTGATCAGGTCATTGCGGTTTCACGTGAAACATCTGATCCGGTCCTGTGCGCTCCGGCATGACATGGCTAAAAGCGTGTGCGCTCGACCGCAAAGCGGTGGACGCCGGTGCCCCGAGTCGGACAGCCTGACCTGCGTGTCGACACCTCCCCTCGCCGCTCTGCCCATCCGCCGTCTGACGCCCCGCGATCTCATCGCCTGCGCCGACTTGTCCGAGGACCGGGGTTGGCCCCGTGAGGAACACAAGTGGGGGCTGCTCCTTGCCGCCGGCAGGGGGTACGGCATCGACGACCCCGCTGGCGGGCTCGTCAGTGCCTGTGTGGTGACCGAGTACGGGTCTCGCCACCGTCCGGACCTCTGCGCCATCGGCATGGTGCTCGTCGCCCAGCGCCACGCGCGCCAGGGCATCGGCCGCCGACTGATGCGGCACGTGGTGGCCGAGACGGACACGACCACCCCGCTGACGCTGTACGCGACTCCGTACGGTCGCCCCCTCTACGAGGGACTCGGCTTCAAGGTCACCGGCAGCTCCGAGATGGTGCGTGGCCCCTTCCGGGCCGGAGGCCCTCCGCCGACCGTCGCCACCCGTCCGGCCACCGGGGAAGACCTGGCCCATCTGGTCCGGCTCGATGAGGAAGTGTTCGGCGTCGACCGAACGCATGTGATCACACGGCTGCCGGCTTTCGCGGATCAGTTGCATGTCGCCGAGGAGGGCGGCCGGATCATCGGGTACGCGGCCCTCTGGCCCAACATGGACACCCATGTCGTAGGCCCTCTCATCGCCCGCGACACAGAGACGGCGAAGGCACTCGTCGCATCGCTCGCCGCCTGCACCGACCGGCCGCTGCGCACCGACGTCGACGTACGCCACGAGAGCCTGCTCACCTGGCTGAAGGAGTGCGGGCTCGCCTCCGTGAGCTTCAACGCGGTCATGACGTACGGCGTCCCGGACCTGCCCGGTGACTGGACGCGGCGCTTCGCTCCGGTGACGGTGGCCGCGGGCTGAGTCCGCAGTGATGCGAAACGCGTGCCTCCGGAGTCTCGGAGACACGCGTTCGCGTCAACGGCCGTGAGCGGCCCGCTCAGCGGTGCACGGCCAGGTGAGGTTCGCCGGAGACGGCACCCTCCGCCGCAGGCCCGCCAGGAGCCGTCTGCCGACGCTCCAACGCGGCCGAGAAGACCGCCAGCAGCAGAGCGGACCCGGCGAGCGCCGCGCCCACCCAGTTGGGAGCGGTGTACCCGAGGCCGGCGGCGATCACGATGCCGCCGAGCCAGGCGGACAGGGCGTTGCCGAGGTTGAAGGCGCCGATGTTCGCGGCCGAGGCGAGGGTCGGAGCTCCATGGGCGTGGTCCAGGACCCGCTTCTGCAGCGGAGGGACCGTCGCGAAGCCCAGGGCGCCGATCAGCACGATGGTGGGCGCGGCCAGGACCTTGCTGTGCGCGGTGAGGGTGAACAGCGCGAGCACGAGGGCCAGGCCGCCGAGCGACACGTACAGCATCGGCATCAGGGCGCGGTCCGCGTACTTGCCGCCGATGAGGTTGCCGCCGACCATACCGAGGCCGAAGAGGACCAGCAGCCAAGTGACCGAGCCGTCCGCGAAGCCGGTGACGTGGGTCATCATCGGCGCGATGTAGGTGATGGCCGCGAAGACGCCGCCGAAGCCGAGGACGGTCATCGCCATCGCCAGCAACACCTGCGCGTTCTTGAAGGCGGCCAGCTCATGGCGCAGGTGCACACCTGCCGGCTTGGGCATATCGGGTACGAGCTTCGCGACACCGAGCAGTCCGACCACGCCGAGCCCGGCGACGAGGCCGAAGGTGACCCGCCAGCCGACGGACTGACCGACGAAGGTGCCGAGGGGGACTCCGATGACGTTGGCGACGGTCAGACCGCTGAACATCATGGATATGGCCCCGGCCTTCTTCTCCGGGGCGACCAGCTCGGCGGCGACCACCGAGCCGATGCCGAAGAACGCGCCGTGGGCCAGGGAGGCGACCACCCGGCCCGCGAGCATCAGACCGAAGGTCGGGGCCATCGCCGAGAGCAGGTTGCCGAGCACGAACAGGCCCATCAGCAGCATCAGCATCCGCTTGCGGGAGACCTTGGTGCCGAGCGCGGTCATGATCGGGGCGCCGAACATCACGCCGAGGGCATAGCCGGTCACCAGCAGTCCGACAGTGGGAATGGAGACTCCGAAGGAGCCCGCGACCTCGGGCAGCACGCCCATGATCACAAACTCCGTGGTTCCGATCCCGAAGGCCCCGATCGCGAGGGCCAGAAGCGCGAGAGGCATAGGGAAGCCCTTCCAAGCGATTGCATGAGCGCTTTGCGTGCCCTCACAATAATTGCAGACGCTTGATACATGCAAACGCAGTCTATTGCGGACGTGGTCTATCCTGGGTGGATACCACCTCTGGGACGGGTGGATACGACCTCTGGGACGGAGGAAAGACGCCATGACAGCGACGGACCCTGCGCTCACCGCCCTTGCCCAGGGCTGGTGCGCCCTCTCCTTGCTGCACGGGAGGATCGAGGCCCGTATTGAGCGCGCCCTGCAGAGCAAGCACGGGCTCAGCGTGCGGGAGTACTCCCTGCTGGACGTGCTCAGCCGCCAGCACGACGGCGAGGGGGGACATCTGCAGATGAAGCAGGTGGCCGACGCGGTGGTCCTCAGCCAGAGCGCGACGACCCGGCTCGTCACCAGGCTTGAGGACCGCGGCCTGCTGGAGCGCTACCTCTGTCCGACCGACCGTCGTGGCATCTACACCAACGTCACCGCCGCCGGCCTTCAACTGCTCGAGGCGGCCCGTCCCACCAATGACACCGCTCTGCGGGAGGCTCTGGACGACGCGGCCGAGAACCCCGAGCTGGCGCCCCTGGTCCGCGCGGTCGAGTCATTGCACGTATCTGCGTAGCTTGCGCCGGCGCCCTGGACACGCGGCAGCCAGGGCACCCGCATAGGGTGCGAGCATGGGAGACCTTGAGATACGCCCCTGCGTCGCGGAAGACATTCCATCGGTCGTCGCCATGCTGGCCGACGACCCGCTCGGTGCTCAGCGCGAGTCGCCGGACGATCTGGCGCCGTATCTGAACGCGCTGGAGCGGGTGAGCGGCGATCCGAACCAGCACCTTGTGGTCGGCGAACGGGACGGACGTGTCGTCGGCACACTTCAGCTCACGATCATCCCCGGACTGTCCCGCAGGGGTGCGACCCGGTCGATCATCGAGGCCGTACGCATCCACTCCGACGAACGCGGCAGTGGACTCGGCACGCAGCTCATCGAGTGGGCGATCGACGAATCCCGGCGCCAGGGCTGTCAGTTGGTCCAGCTGACCTCCGATGCCACCCGCACCGATGCCCACCGCTTCTACAAGCGTCTGGGCTTCGAGGCCTCGCACATGGGCTTCAAGCTGGTGCTCTGACAGGGCCGTTCAGGACGCAGGGGCGCGTTTCACGTGAAACACACCCCTGCGGCGCCACAGCGGTGTCTAGCGGATGCCGCTCCACCCCTCCGGGTCCACGCCCCCGGGCACGGGAGCGCCCTCGTCGTACGGCTGGCGTGTGAACACGAACGAGCCGAGGTCCAGGTGGCTCACGGATCCGTCCGTTCGCCGCACTGGCCGCAGAACCTCTCCCGCGTAGTAGCCGTCAAGTCCGGTCCACGTCCCGTCACCGTTGGACCGCAACTGTGAGCAGCGGCCCACTCCGGACAGCGGTTCCAGCGCGACACCTCCGTCGGCCATGAGCCGCAAGATGAAACCCTGCGTTCCCCAGTACCACTGGCCCGTCAACTCCAGTACGGCCGGATCGACCTCCGGCAGCGGCCGCCATGGCTCGGGGATCCTCGGTTCCGCCTCGGCCACGATGCCGATCAGATCGGCGGCGACGGCGGTCACCTGCGGACCCGATGTGCAGTTGGCCAGCACCACGGCCGCCATGTCGTCCTCGACGCTGAAGGTGAGGTTGGCGAGGAACCCGGGCAGCGAGCCCGAGTGCCCCGCGAGAAGCCGGCCGTCCCGGTGCTGTAGCTGCAGACCGAGGCCATAGCCGGTACCGGCCGCCAGGTCCGCGGTCTCGGCCGGAGCAGCGGGTGTCCGCATCTCCTGTACGGACTGCGCGCTCAGCACCCGGTCGTCGCCACGGGCCAGGAAGACGGCGAAGCGGGCCAGATCGTCGGTGGTCGACCAGAGTTGGCCGGCCGGTGCCATCCGCCCGAGGTCCTCGGCGGGCTCGGGCAGCATTACGTCCGCCCAGGGGTGCACGGCCCATCCGCCCGCATGCGGTGCCCGTGATCGGCCACTTGTCCGGCGCAGCCCCAGAGGTTCGAGCACCTCACGCCGCAGCACGTCTTCCCAGGCGGCTCCGCGCACCTCCTCGACCAGGGCGCCGAGCAGCGTGTAGCCGGGGTTGGAGTAGTGGAATCTACGGCCGACGGGATGCCTCAGCGGCTGCTCGCCCAGCACGTCCACGAGCTCGGGACGCAGCGAACCGGGCGTGCGCTCCCACCACGGCGCGGGCGACTCGGCCGCCAAGCCTCCCGTATGGGCCAGTAGTTCGGCGATGGTCGCCTCCCCCGCGCCGGTGCCGGGCAGGTACTTCTCCAGCGGATCGCCGAGATCCACGAGGCCCTCGTCACGGAGCCGCAGCACAAGGACCGCGGTGAAGGTCTTGGTGATGGATCCGATCCGGTACTGCACGTTCTCGTCCGGGGCGTGGCCGTCCACGGAGGTGCGCGCGCCGTGCCACACCGCCTGCCCGTCCCGGACGACCGCGCCCACCAGCGACGGCGCCCGTCCCTCGGACTGCGCGACCGCGATGCGGTGCGACAGTGCCCGGCGCGTGGCAGGAAGCAGCTCTGCTTGAGATGTCGTCATGGCTACAGTCCACCTGGCCCGGGATTCCGCGTCGAGTGCATATGTGCGGCAGCACCGACGGCAGAGAGCGGATCAGGTCTGCGCCATGTCCACAAAACGGGAGTAATGCCCCTGGAAGGCCACGGTGATGGTCGCCGTGGGGCCGTTACGGTGCTTGCCGACGATGATGTCCGCCTCGCCGGCGCGCGGTGACTCCTTCTCGTACGCGTCCTCGCGGTGCAGGAGGATCACCATGTCGGCGTCCTGCTCGATCGACCCGGACTCACGCAGGTCCGACACCATGGGCTTCTTGTCCGTCCGCTGCTCGGGGCCACGGTTGAGCTGCGAGAGCGCGATGACGGGCAGCTCTAGCTCCTTGGCGAGCAGTTTCAGGTTTCGCGACATCTCCGAGACCTCCTGCTGCCGGCTCTCGGACCGCTTGGAGCCGGACTGCATGAGCTGCAGATAGTCGATCACGACCAGCTTCAGGTCGTTCCGCTGTTTGAGGCGGCGGCACTTGGCGCGGATCTCCATCATCGACAGGTTCGGCGAGTCGTCGATGTACAGCGGAGCGGCCGAGACGTCCGGCATGCGCCGTGCGAGACGGGTCCAGTCCTCGTCCGTCATCGTGCCGGACCGCATGTGGTGCAGGGCCACACGAGCCTCGGCGGACAGCAGACGCATCGCGATCTCGTTGCGGCCCATTTCGAGCGAGAAGATCACGCTGGGCAGGTTGTGCTTGATGGACGCCGCCCGCGCGAAGTCCAGCGCAAGCGTCGACTTACCCATGGCGGGACGGGCGGCGATGATGATCATCTGACCGGGATGCAGACCGTTGGTGAGCTGATCGAGATCGGTGAAGCCGGTCGGCACGCCGGTCATCTCCCCCGATCGGGAGCCGATCGCCTCGATCTCGTCGAGCGCGCCCTCCATGATCTCGCTGAGGGGCAGATAGTCCTCGGCCGTGCGCTGCTCGGTGACCGCGAAGATCTCGGCCTGGGCGCTGTTGACGATCTCGTCGATGTCGCCGTCGGCCGCGTATCCCATCTGGGTGATCCGCGTGCCGGCCTCGACCAGGCGGCGCAGGACCGCGCGCTCGTGCACGATCTGCGCGTAGTACTCGGCGTTCGCCGCGGTGGGCACTGTCTGCACCAGGGTGTGCAGATAGGAGGCGCCTCCGACCTTGGTGATCTCACCGCGTTTGGTCAGCTCGGCGGCAACCGTGATGGGGTCGGCCGGCTCGCCCTTGGCGTACAGGTCGAGGATCGCCTGGTAGATCGTCTCGTGCGCGGGCCGGTAGAAGTCATGGCCCTTGAGGACCTCGACGACGTCCGCGATCGCGTCCTTGGACAGAAGCATGCCGCCGAGGACGGACTGCTCGGCGTCCAGGTCCTGCGGAGGCACGCGTTCGAAGGAGGAGCCGCCACCGTCCCACGCACCGCTGTCCGGCCCGCGTTCGTGCTGCTCGTCGCGACCGGGGCCGCCGTCTCGGCCGCGGCGGGAGGTGGGGACACGATCGCCGGTACCGCTGTCGGCCCAGGGGTCGTCCAAGGGCTCGGAAATGCTCACGAGCCGCCTCCTCCCGTCCGCTCCGCGGACCTCGCCGTGCCTCTCTTTTCTAGGGCACGGCACTGACAAATCGAGAGGCCCGGCTCCGTTCAGAAGCGTCGGTTTTGCATGTTTTCCGAGGCCGGAGGAGAGAGCGGGCGCCGGACCACGGTAGGCCCGTCGGCACCTTCAGCCAATCTGGTTATCCACAGGCCATGTGGACGAGCGCCCGGATGCTGTGGAGAACTCCGCAAAACCTGTGCACAACCCGGTGGACAGGCCTGTGAACAAGCACTCGGGTGCTTCGCCCAAACGCCTCTGACCTGCACCTTTCCCGTCCACCGGCTGTGCAGAAGAAAAACTTCCCCAGCAGGGTCAAGATCCCCGCGAACGGTACACAGCGCCGTATCCCACCGTAACCAAAGTAAGGGGCACTATTGCTTTGTATCTCTTACCTGTGGACGACTAGATTGGTGGCCATGACACAGGCTCCCGCAGCATCCCGCGCCGTCCGACGCCGACCCGACCGGGAGATCCTCGGACTGGCCGTTCCGGCCTTCGGCGCACTGGTCGCGGAGCCCCTTTTCGTGATGGCCGACAGCGCCATCGTCGGTCATCTCGGCACCGCCCAACTGGCCGGGCTCGGCATCGCCTCCGCGCTGCTGACCACCGCGGTGAGCGTGTTCGTCTTCCTCGCGTACGCCACCACGGCCGCCGTCGCCCGCCGGGTCGGCGCGGGAGACCTGCGGGCAGCCATCCGCCAGGGCGTGGACGGCATCTGGCTGGCGCTGCTCCTGGGAGCGGCCCTCATCGTCGTCGTTCTGCCCACGGCCCCCGGCATCGTGGACCTCTTCGGCGCCTCGCAGACCGCCGCTCCCTACGCGACGACCTATCTGCGGATCTCCGCCCTGGGTATCCCGGCGATGCTCGTCGTGCTCGCGGCGACCGGTGTCCTGCGCGGACTCCAGGACACCAGGACACCGCTGTACGTCGCCGGCGCGGGCTTCGTCGCGAATGCCGCCCTCAACGCGGGGCTCGTCTATGGCGCCGACCTGGGGATCGCGGGCTCGGCCTGGGGCACCGTCATCGCCCAGTGCGGCATGGCCGCCGTGTATCTGCGTGTCGTCGTCCGGGGCGCTCGTCGCCACGGCGCCTCGCTGCGACCGGACTCGGCCGGGATACGTGCGAGTGCGCAGGCGGGTGTTCCCCTGTTGGTCCGTACGCTCTCGCTGCGGGCCGTCTTGATGATCGCCACTGCTGTCGCCGCCCGGCTCGGGGACGCCGACATAGCCGCGCACCAGATCATCCTGTCGCTGTGGAGTCTGCTCGCCTTCGCCCTCGATGCGATCGCCATCGCCGGGCAGGCCATCATCGGGCGCTACCTCGGTGCGAACGATCCGCAGGGAGCCCATGAAGCGTGTCGGCGCATGGTGCAGTGGGGTCTCGTCGTCGGGGTGGTGCTGGGACTGCTGGTCCTTGTCACCCGTCCGCTCTTCCTGCCTCTTTTCACCAGTGACGCGGTCGTCCATCGTGCGGCCCTGCCCGCTCTGGTACTCGTGGCTGTCTCACAGCCCATCTGCGGCGTCGTCTTCGTACTGGACGGCGTACTGATGGGAGCGGGCGACGGGCCCTATCTCGCCTGGGCGATGTTGCTGACGCTGGCGGTCTTCGCCCCCGTGGCTCTGTTCGTCCCGGTCCTCGGCGGGGGACTCACCGCCCTGTGGGCGGCGATGACGCTGATGATGACCGTGCGGCTGCTCACCCTGTGGCTGCGCTCCCGCTCGGGCCGCTGGATCGTGACGGGTGCGACCCGCTGAGGTCGGCCGAGCCGACCAGCGTGGCTTGGTCCGTTTCACGTGAAACACACCGCCGTGGGCGCCCCCGCGCACGCGTGTTGCATTGCCTCAAGAGCCATGAAGAAGGGCCGCACCCCGGGGGGTACGGCCCTTCTCTCAGCTGTGCCGAGTACGGCGTCAGGCCGAGATGACCTCGATGTTGACCTTGGCGGCAACCTCGGGGTGCAGACGCACGGACGTCTCGTGAGAGCCCAGCGTCTTGATCGGCGAGCCCAGCTCGATGCGGCGCTTGTCGACCTCGGGGCCACCGGAGGCCTTGATCGCCGAGGCGATGTCGGCCGGAGTGACGGAACCGAACAGTCGGCCGGAGTCGCCGGAGCGGACGGCCAGGCGGACCTTCACACCCTCGAGCTGAGACTTGACCTGGTTGGCCTGCTCGATGGTCTGGATCTCGTGGATCTTGCGAGCACGACGGATCTGCTCGACGTCCTTCTCGCCACCCTTGGTCCAGCGGATCGCGAACTTCCGCGGGATCAGGTAGTTGCGAGCGTAACCGTCCTTGACGTCGACGACTTCGCCCGCGGCACCGAGGCCGGAGACCTCGTGGGTCAGGATGATCTTCATTGGTCGGTCACCCTTCCCTTAGCGCGCGGTGGACGTGTAGGGCAGCAGCGCCATCTCACGGCTGTTCTTGACGGCCGTGGCGACGTCACGCTGGTGCTGCGTGCAGTTGCCGGTCACGCGGCGGGCACGGATCTTGCCGCGGTCGGAAATGAACTTCCGCAGCATGTTCGTGTCCTTGTAGTCCACGTACGTGACCTTGTCCTTGCAGAAAGCGCAGACCTTCTTCTTCGGCTTGCGCACAGGCGGCTTCGCCATGGTGTTTCTCCTGTGTGATCAAGAAGTGTGGGGTACGGCCCACCCTCGACCGGTCCAGGTCCGGGGACCCGGAACCAAGGCCTAGAAGGGGGGCTCGTCCGAGTAGCCGCCACCGCCGCCAGAGCCGCCGGAGCCGCCGCCCCAGCCGCCACCGCCCTGGCCACCGGCAGGAGCGCCGGTCGCCCACGGGTCGTCGGCCGGAGCGCCGCCGCCGCCCTGCTGACCGCCGCCGGGGCCGCCGCCCCAGCCGCCGCCACCCTGGCCGCCACCGCCGCCGTAACCACCCTGGCCACCCTGGCCACCGCGGCTGGCGGCGGTCTTGGTGACCTTGGCCGTCGCGTTGCGCAGGCTCGCGCCGACCTCGTCGACGTCGAGCTCGTAGACCGTGCGCTTGACGCCCTCACGGTCCTCGTAGGACCGCTGCTTCAGCCGGCCCTGCACGATGACGCGCATGCCTCGCTGGAGCGACTCGGCGACGTTCTCCGCCGCCTGACGCCAGACCGAGCAGGTCAGGAACAGGCTCTCGCCGTCCTTCCACTCGTTCGTCTGGCGGTCGAAGGTGCGGGGAGTGGACGCGACGCGGAACTTCGCGACCGCCGCACCGGACGGGGTGAAGCGCAGCTCGGGGTCATCGACAAGGTTGCCGACGACCGTGATGACGGTCTCGCCTGCCATTGGGGGAACCTCTCGGCGGGTTTGCTGCTGGCTGCTTGGGCTGCTACTCGAATCCCGGGATCAGCTGAGCGGGAGGCTCAGTGGGTCTCGGGACGGAGGACCTTGGTCCGGAGGACCGACTCGTTCAGGTTCATCTGGCGGTCGAGCTCCTTGACGACCGCAGGCTCGGCCTGCAGGTCGAGGACCGAGTAGATGCCCTCGGGCTTCTTCTTGATCTCGTAGGCGAGACGGCGACGACCCCAGGTGTCGACCTTCTCGACCTTTCCGCCACCGTCACGGACGACGGAGAGGAAGTTCTCGATCAGCGGGGAGACAGCGCGCTCCTCGAGATCGGGGTCGAGGATGACCATCACCTCGTAGTGACGCATGTGGAACCCACCTCCTTTGGACTCAGCGGCCACGGTCGTTCCGTGGCAGGAGGGTTGTGATGCGTACGCAACGGTATCGGCCGCCACTGACAATCGGGGCCAGTCGACGGTTGACCCGGCTCGGCCTGGGCAGACACCGGTGCAGACGGTACAGAGTACCCGCACACGAGCTTCCGGTTGAAATCCGACCGCGTAGCCCGTCAATCTGTACACATCGGGTGTGTAAGGCGCTACGATGCGCCGCCTTCCGCAGGAGGTGCCCCATGGCACAGGTATTGCGACCCAACACCACCGGTTCTCTCTTCGCCACGGACGGAAAGGCCCATCCCCTCCAGGACACGCTTCTTGTGGTGACCCTGGTGCTCGGTATCACGGCCTTCGTCACGGCGATGTTCCACAGCCTGCATCTGATCAGCTCCTGGACCGGCCTGGTGGGGATCATCACCGGTGCCTACGGACAGTTCGTCTCCATCACGACCCGGCAGCGCTTCGGGCTCATCCTGGGCCTCGGGGCCTCGGCCATCGGATTCTTCCTCGGCATGGCCCACGGCGGGCTCTTCGGCGGGATCGTCGGCGGTTGAGCGCGGGGTCGTCCGACGGCTCCCGGCAGGGCCGTCGGACGACCCGGATGGGCACACAGGTTCCGTACGGCCATTCGGGGCGGCGACAGGGCGCAGTAGGCTTCGGCGCGAGAGCCGGAGCCCCTGTACCCATGGGGACACACCAGCCCGAGGAGCGCCCCGAATGAGCCTGACCCTGAGGACGATCAGCCGCGAGCAGCATCTGGCCTACATCCAGAGCCTGCCGTCGGCGAGCCACATGCAGGTCCCGGCCTGGGCAGACGTCAAGGCGGAGTGGCGGTCGGAGAACCTCGGCTGGTTCGACAAGAACGGCGAACTGGTGGGCGCGGGACTGGTGCTCTACCGCCAGCTGCCGAAGCTCAAGCGCTACCTCGCGTACCTGCCCGAGGGTCCGGTCATCAACTGGTTCGCGCCGAATCTGGACGACTGGATCCGGCCGATGCTGGCCCACCTCAAGCAGCAGGGCGCCTTCTCGGTGAAGATGGGCCCGCCGGTCATCATCCGGCGCTGGGAGGCCACCTCCATCAAGCAGGGCATCCAGGACCCGGACGTAAAGCGCCTGCGCGACATCGAGGCGGACTTCATCGAGCCGCGCGCCTTCGAGGTGGCCGACAAGCTGCGCCGTATGGGCTGGCAGCAGGGCGAGGACGGCGGAGCCGGCTTCGGCGACGTGCAGCCCCGCTACGTCTTCCAGGTGCCGCTCGCCAACCGTTCCCTGGAAGAGGTCCACAAGAACTTCAACCAGCTGTGGCGCCGCAACATCAAGAAGGCCGAGAAGGCCGGTGTCGAGGTTGTCCAGGGCGGTTATCACGACCTCGAGGAATGGCAGCGGCTCTACGAGATCACGGCCGTGCGTGACCACTTCCGGCCCCGCCCGCTGTCGTACTTCCAGCGCATGTGGACGGCCCTCAATACCGAGGACCCCAACCGCATGCGGCTCTACTTCGCGCGGCACAACGGTGTGAACCTCTCGGCGGCGACGATGCTGATCGTCGGCGGGCACGTCTGGTACTCCTACGGGGCGTCCGACAACATCGGCCGTGAGGTCCGTCCCTCGAACGCGATGCAGTGGCGGATGCTCCGCGACGCCTATGCGCTCGGTGCCACCGTCTACGACCTGCGCGGCATCTCCGACTCGCTGGACGAGACCGACCACCTCTTCGGTCTCATCCAGTTCAAGGTGGGCACCGGCGGTCAGGCGGCCGAGTACCTCGGCGAGTGGGATTTCCCCCTCAACAAGCTGCTGCACAAGGCGCTCGACATCTACATGTCGCGCCGCTGAGGCCGTAGTTCCCGTGCCGGGGCGCCCGTGCGGCCCGGCATGATCCCCGTCGGTCCGGCGGATCCGTCACAATTCCCTTTCAGACCTCTGACACACCCCAGCCACGAGAAAGGTTCCGGGACCGGCCATGGCGCTCACGCTCTACGTCGACACCGCGCGCTGGCGGGCACACCACAAGCACGTGCAGGAGCAGTTCCCGGGGCTCGTCCCCGTCTGCAAGGGCAACGGCTACGGCTTCGGCCACGAGCGGCTGGCGGAGGAGGCCACGCGGCTGGGCTCCGACGTGCTCGCCGTGGGCACGACGTACGAGGCGGCCCGGATCAAGGACTGGTTCGGCGGTGACCTGCTGGTGCTGACGCCCTTCCGGCGGGGCGAGGAGCCCGTACCGCTGCCCGACCGGGTCATCCGCTCGGTGTCGTCCGTCGACGGCGTGTACGGGCTCGTGGGCGCCCGTGTGGTGATCGAGGTGATGTCCTCGATGAAGCGGCACGGCGTCAGCGAGCAGGACCTGCCGCAGCTGCACTCCGCCATCGAGAACGTCCGCCTCGAGGGCTTCGCCATCCACCTCCCGCTCGACCGCACCGACGGCTCCGACGCCGTCGAGGAGGTCATCGGCTGGATGGACCGGCTGCGCGCGGCCCGGCTGCCGCTGCACACGATGTTCGTCAGCCACCTCAAGGCCGAGGAGCTGGTCCGGCTGCAGCAGCAGTTCCCGCAGACGCGCTTCCGGGCCCGTATCGGCACCCGGCTGTGGCTGGGGGACCACGAGGCCACCGAGTACCGCGGGGCGGTCCTGGACGTCACACGCGTCTCCAAGGGCGAGCGCTTCGGGTACCGGCAGCAGAAGGCGGCCTCGGACGGCTACCTGGTCGTCGTAGCGGGGGGAACGTCGCACGGTGTGGGTCTGGAGGCCCCCAAGGCCCTGCACGGCGTCATGCCGCGCGCCAAGGGCGTCGCCCGCGCCGGCCTCGCGACGGTGAACCGGAACCTCTCGCCCTTCGTCTGGGCGGGCAAGCAGCGCTGGTTCGCCGAGCCTCCGCACATGCAGGTCTCGATCCTGTTCGTTCCCGCGGATGCGACGGAGCCCAAGGTCGGTGACGAGCTGGTGGCGCATCTGCGGCACACCACCACGCAGTTCGACCGGCTCGTCGACCGCTGAACGGCACAGCCTGAAGCGCCCAGCAGCTACGACAGGGGCCGCCACGGATTCCGTGTGCGGCCCCTGTCGTAGCACCTCTGCGTCCCGTTCGCTCAGGGCGAACTCTTGCCCGTGGGCTCCACAGACTGGCTGCCCCACTCCACGTGCGGACCGTCGAAGTGCGCCGCGTGCCGCGGCGGATGAGCGGCGGCTCCCAGCACGAACGCATCCGGCGCCCCGTCCAGGACACCGCCCGACGGGTCGTCGTCGCCGGCCTTGCGCACGACGTCCCGTTCCGGCATGAAGATGTCGCGGACGACGACGGCACACAGGTAGAGCGTCCCCAGCAGATGGACGGCGATGGCCACTTGGTACCCGTCCGTCGGTAGACCCTTGTGGGCATCTCCACTGGTGGTATATGCGAGATATGTCCAGATCCCGAGGAAGTACGCCACCTCGCAGGCCTGCCAGATCAGGAAGTCGCGCCAGCGCGGGCGGGCCAGTGCGGCGAGGGGGACCAGCCACAGTACGTACTGGGGCGAGTAGACCTTGTTGGTGAGGATGAACGCCGCGACGATCAGGAAGGCAAGCTGCGCGAAACGGGGGCGACGCGGGGCCGTGAGCGTCATCGCGGTGATACCCGCACAGGCCAACAGCATCATGATCATCGCGCTGGTGTTGGCCGTGTCCTTGGTGATCTCGATGTTCAGCCAGCGCGAGATGAACAGGAAGACGGAACCGAAGTCGACGCCGCGCTCACGGCTGAAGCTGTAGAACTTCAACCAGCCCTCGGGAGCCAGGAACATCACCGGCAGGTTGACCACGAGCCATGCCCCCACGGCCCCCAGCACGGCGGTCGCGTACTCACGCCACTTGCCAGCTCGCCAGCACAGCAGAAGGAGCGGCCCGAGCACCAGGAACGGATAGAACTTGGCTGCCGTGGCGAGACCGACCAGAACCCCGAAAGCCAGCGCCCGGCCCCGCGACCACATCAGCATCGCGGCGGCCAGCAGGGCCACGGCGAGCAGATCCCAGTTGATGGTGGCCGTCAACGCGAAGGCGGGCGCTAGGGCCACCAGGAGGCCGTCCCAGGGACGGCGCCGGTGAATACGCGCAGTGCACACGGCGATGACCACGGCGCACACCATGAGCATCCCCGCATTGACCATCCAGTAGGTCTGCTCCCGGGCCTGCAGGGCGCCGCTGCCCGGGGTCAGCCATGAAGCGACCTCCATGAACACACCGGTGAGCACCGGGTACTCGAGGTAGCTCATGTCGCCGGGAAGCTTGTCGAAGTAGGGCACGAGCCCATCGGCGAAACCACGCCCCTGGTAGAGGTGCGGGATGTCCGAGTAGCAGGCGTGGGTGTACTGCGAACTGGCGCCGAAGAACCAGCCGCTGTCGTAGCAGGGCAGCTTCTGGACCATACCGAGGGCGAACATGCCGATCATGACGAGCGCCACGACCCGCACGGGAGTCCACCAGGACGTCCCGAGCAGTGCGCGCCGTCCGATAGGACCGCCGATCAGCTCGCTGCCGGCCGCGGCAACCGCGTCCTCCCGGGTCGGCCGCACGGCCTCCGGCTCGTGGACGCTGGCTCGCGTCGTCTCTGCACTGGGCATGGGGCTCATCCTGCCGCATCCGGCTAGGAAAACGACGAGGGCCGCCACACCTGCTCGGTGTGACGGCCCTCTCCGGCCGATGTTTCACGTGAAACGGAGCGTTTCACGTGAAACACATGCGGTGACGACTAGCCGTTCGGTCCTGCGAAGAGGCCTCCGTTGCCGTTGCCCCGGGAGTTTCCGCTGCTGGAGCTCTCGGTCGGCGAGGAGGTCACTCCACCCGTGCCGCCGGCGTCGGTGCCGCCGGCGGTGCCACCGTTGCTGCCACACGTCCAGTCGAATTTGCGGCAGGTGTCGCTCGGCGTCGGCAAGGGCGAATTCAGCGACTCGCTGGGCGTCGGGGTCGGCGTCGGGCTGTCCGTGACGCTCTGCGTGGGCGTCGGCGTCACGCTCGGGCTCGGGGTGTCGTTGATGACCTTACCGATGGGCTCGGGGGTCGGGAACTGCGCCGGAGGCTGGCCCTTGAGCGCCTCGGCCATGTAGTCGTGCCAGATCTGGGCCGGGAACGAGGCACCGTGGATCTCCTTCTGACCGCCCGTTCCATACATCTTCAGGAAGGTGCGGTTCTTGTTCGCCGCGTTGTCGTCCATGCGGTACATGCCGATCGCGGTCGACAGCTGCGGGGTGTATCCCACGAACCAAGCGGACTTGTTGTCGTCTGTCGTACCGGTCTTGCCGGCCACGTCGCGGCCGGGCAGCCGCGCCGCAGTACCCGTGCCCTTGTCGACCACGGTCTTCAGGACGTCGGTCACGTTGTCGGCGACCTTCGGGGTGAAGGCGTCCTTGGTCTGCTTGACGTGCTGGAAGACCGTCCCGTCCTTGCTGCTGACCTTGTCGACCGAGTAGGGGTCGTTCTGCCGACCGCTGGCCGCGAAGGTCGCATAGGCGCCAGCCATACGGATCGCGCTCGGGTCAGAGGTACCGATGGAGAACGAGGGGAAGTTGGAACTGGCCAGGCTGGACTTCAGGATGCCGGCGTCCAGAGCCGACTGCTCGACCTTGTCCGTACCAACGTCCATGCCAAGCTGGACGTATACGGAGTTGACCGAGTACTGCATCGCCTCACGCAGGTCGATCTTGTAGTCCGGCGCTTTTCCGACCGACAGGTTGCCGTCGTTGGCCTGCAGCCACTCCTTGTTGTCCTTGTCAGTCCAGACCGTCCCGTCGTATTTCTTGATCTTGAGCTTGTTCTTGCCGCTGTACAGGCTCTTCGGAGAGGCGACGGTGCGCTCGTCCTGCGCCTGCTCCTCTCCGAGATCCTTGTTGCGCACCCCCCACTCCATCGCGGCCGCCAGCACGAAGGGCTTGAACGTCGAACCCACCTGGGCACCGGTCGAGTCGGCATTGTTGGTGAAGTGCTTGGTCGCGTCCTCACCGCCGTAGATCGCCTTGATGGCGCCGGAGGCGGGATCCACGGAAGCGCCGCCGAACTGGACAAAGGTGTCCGTCTTCGGGCGCTCCTTCGGTTTGATGTTCTTGTCCTGGACGTTCTTGACCGCGTCGTGGAGCTGCTTGACCTTCGTCTTGTCGAAGGTCGTGTAGATCTGGAGTCCGCCCTGCTGCAGCTTCTGCTGGGTGATGTGGGTCTGGTCGCTGTGGGTGACCAGGTAGCTGTTGGCCAGGTCGACGAGATAACCCGTCTGGCCGCTCAGCCGGGTGTTCGAGCGCGGGTTGTCGACATGGGGCAGGGCCTTGTACTGGGCCCGGTCCGTGGCACTCAGATGGCCGTACTGAACCATCTTGTCGAGAGTGTCCTGCATTTGCAGCGTGGCCCGCCGCTGGTTGGCCTCAGCAGTCGCGGACGGGTCGATGGCTGGGTTACCCGCCGGGTCGTAGTACGTGGCGCCCTTCAGCATCGCCGCGAGGAAGGCGCACTCGCCCGGGTTCAGCTTGATGGCCTGCTTGTTGAAGTACGCGTGCGCGGCCGCCTCGATGCCGTAGGCGTTCCGGCCGTAGTACGCGGAGTTCAGGTAGCCGGCCAGGATGTCGTCCTTCTTGACGGTGGCTCCCACCTTGATGGAGATGAAGATCTCCTTGAACTTCCGGGTGACCGTCTGCGACTGGTCGTCCAGCCTCGCGTTCTTCACGTACTGCTGGGTGATGGTGGAGCCGCCCTGGGTCTGACCGCCCGTGGCCATGTTGAAGAACGCGCGCGCGATGCCCTTCGGGTCGATGCCGCTGTCGGTATAGAAGGTCTTGTTCTCCTGGGAGATAACGGCATACCGCATCGCCTGGGGGATCTGCGAGAGGTTGACGATCTGGCGGTTCGTCTCACCGCCCGTGGCCACCATCTGGGTGCCGTCGGACCAGTAGTAGACGTTGTTCTGCGCGGTCGCGGTCTGCGCGACGTTCGGGACGCTCACCATCGCGTACCCGATGCCGGCGACCGCCACCAGGCCCCCTATGAAGCCGATGAACATCCCGGTCACCAGCTTCCACGACGGCACCCAGCGCGCGGCTCCGTACTTGCCCGCCCGCGGGTAGTCGATGATGCGCTTCTTGGCGGGGACGGATGCCCGCCCTCTGCCGCGCCCGGGCCCGTTCGGGCCGCCGGGGCCACGTCCGGGACCGTCGGGCGCTCTGCGCCGACCACCCCCGCCACTTCTCTGTGCCGCCCGCCGGGCCTCTGCACGGCCACCGTACGGGCGTTCTTCACCCCCCGCTCCATAGGAGTCGGCGGGGGACCCGGTGGCGCCTCGCGGTGCCGCGCGGCGGCTGGAGGGCGCCGGCTGGCCGCGTCGGGCCGCGGCACGTCCGCCTTCCTGCGGCTGCTGCGGTTTGCGACGGTGCTCGCTCATCGAACGATTACTCCTCGGGCAGGCGCATCCTGACGCGCCTGGAAACGGCGGCTGGTTTCCGGTCCCCCCGAAGTACGGATGCGGTCGTTTTGTCATTCACCCGTACTGCACCAAGAACGAGGACGTCCCCCGGCGTCACTCGGTTCCCGGTGATGTGCATGCCGCACAGACTACGCACCGCCAAAACCCCCCTAGCTCCGAAGTTCACCCCAAAACAGGCAACTTGCCTCCTACGAATTGGTGATGTGACCCCGTTCACCGTGCCCCCTCTTGTCGCATCACGAGGCGCGTTCTATCGTCTTGATGTATCGAGCCGATACATCAGCTCGGCATAAAGGCCGTGCGGACGAGACAGTGACCGAGGGGAGGCGCGGATGAGCCGGCGTTCCGGGATCCTCGAGTTCGCCGTTCTCGGCCTGCTCCGCGAGTCCCCGATGCACGGCTACGAGCTGCGCAAGCGACTCAATACGTCACTGGGCGTATTCCGCGCGTTCAGCTACGGGACGCTCTACCCGTGCCTCAAGACGCTGGTCGCCAACGGCTGGTTGATCGAGGAGTCGGGCGGCGGCCCCGACGACGCCCTCGGCGCTCCGCTCGCGGGGCGCCGCGCCAAGATCGTCTACCGATTGACGGCGCAAGGTAAGGAGCACTTCGAGGAACTGCTCTCGCAGACGGGTCCCGACGCATACGAAGACGAGCACTTCGCCGCTCGTTTCGCCTTCTTCGGACAGACCTCCCGTGACGTGCGCATGCGCGTCCTCGAGGGCCGCCGCAGCCGACTGGAGGAGCGCCTGGAGAAGATGCGCGCCTCGCTGGCACGCACCCGGGAGCGCCTCGACGACTACACCCTTGAGCTCCAGCGCCACGGAATGGAGTCCGTGGAGCGCGAAGTGCGCTGGCTGAACGAGCTCATCGAGAGCGAGCGGGCCGGCCGGGACCTCAGGGGTTCCGCTGCCGACGGCTCTGCTCCGAACAGCACATCGGGAGAGACGGGCGGCCTGCCCCGGCACCGGGACAGCACCCGGCCGGATCCGTCCGACGACACCACCACGTGAGGTCCATTCGGGGCTTCACCCAGTACACACAGGGAGCAACCGGAATGGGTTCGGTTCGCGTAGCCATCGTCGGCGTGGGTAACTGCGCCGCGTCGCTGGTGCAGGGAGTCGAGTACTACAAGGACGCCGACCCGGCGTCCAAGGTCCCGGGTCTGATGCACGTCCAGTTCGGCGACTACCACGTCCGTGACGTCGAGTTCGTCGCCGCCTTCGACGTGGACGCCAAGAAGGTCGGTCTCGACCTGGCGGACGCCATCGGCGCCTCGGAGAACAACACCATCAAGATCTGCGACGTGCCGTCCACCGGTGTGACGGTCCAGCGCGGCCACACCCTCGACGGTCTCGGCAAGTACTACCGCGCCACCATCGAGGAGTCCGCCGAGGCGCCGGTCGACATCGTCCAGGTCCTCAAGGACAAGCAGGTCGACGTCCTCGTCTGCTACCTCCCGGTCGGCTCCGAGGCCGCCGCGAAGTTCTACGCCCAGTGCGCCATCGACGCCAAGGTCGCCTTCGTCAACGCCCTTCCGGTCTTCATCGCCGGCACCAAGGAGTGGGCCGACAAGTTCACCGAGGCGGGTGTCCCGATCGTCGGTGACGACATCAAGTCCCAGGTCGGCGCCACCATCACGCACCGCGTCATGGCGAAGCTGTTCGAGGACCGGGGTGTCATCCTGGACCGCACGATGCAGCTGAACGTCGGCGGCAACATGGACTTCAAGAACATGCTCGAGCGCGAGCGCCTGGAGTCCAAGAAGATCTCCAAGACGCAGGCCGTCACCTCTCAGATCCCCGACCGGGATCTCGGCGAGAAGAACGTCCACATCGGCCCGTCCGACTACGTGGCCTGGCTCGACGACCGCAAGTGGGCGTACGTCCGTCTCGAGGGCCGCGCCTTCGGCGACGTTCCGCTGAACCTGGAGTACAAGCTCGAGGTCTGGGACTCCCCGAACTCCGCGGGTGTCATCATCGACGCCCTGCGCGCCGCGAAGATCGCCAAGGACCGCGGCATCGGCGGCCCGATCCTCTCCGCCTCCTCGTACTTCATGAAGTCCCCGCCGGTCCAGTACTTCGATGACCAGGCCCGGGAGAACGTCGAGAAGTTCATCAGGGGCGAGGTCGAGCGCTGACGACGGCGCCACCCCCGCGTCCGGACCGCACCACCGGTCCTCCTCGGGTCCCCGGGCCATGTGCCCGGGGACCGACGCGTATGTGAGGCTGTGCACCATGTCCGTCGTGCGCGACCTGCGCGTCCTCCTGCGCTTCAGGGACTTCAGACGCCTTCTCGCCGTGCGTCTGCTGTCTCAAGGCGCCGATGGCGTCTACCAGGTCGCACTCGCCACCTATGTGGTCTTCTCCCCGGAGAAGCAGACCTCCGCCGGAGCGATCGCCGCCGCCATGGCCGTGCTGCTCCTGCCGTACTCCCTCGTCGGCCCCTTCGCGGGCGTGCTGCTGGACCGCTGGCGACGCCGCCAGGTGTTCCTCTACGGCAATCTCCTGCGGACCCTGATGGCCTGTGTGACGGCCGTTCTGATGCTCGGCGGTGTCCCCGACTGGCTGTTCTACGTCTCCGCGCTCTGCGTCACCGCGGTCAACCGTTTCATCCTCGCGGGACTGTCCGCGGCACTGCCCCGCGTGGTCGACGACGAGCGTCTGGTGATGGCCAACTCGCTCTCCCCGACGGCCGGCACGCTCGCCGCTACGGCGGGCGGCGGACTCGCCTTCCTCGTCCGTCTGGTGGCCGCGGACTCCGACGCGGCGGTGGTGCTTCTGGGCGCAGCCCTGTATCTGGGGTCGGCCGTGGCCTCGCTGAGCCTCGCGCCGGAACGGCTGGGCCCCGACCGGGAGTCGGTGCCGCCGAGGCTCGGTACGGCTCTCGCCGACGCCACACGCGACTTGGTGGCCGGTGTGCGGTACCTCGCGGCACCACAGCGCCGGGAGGCTGCCCGGGCGCTCATCGCGATGTCGCTGATGCGGTTCTGCTACGGCGCGCTTCTCGTCCTGGTGCTGATGCTGTGCCGGTACGCCCTGTCCTCGGACGCCGACCACGGACTGACCCTGCTGGGGCTGGCATTGGGGATCTCCGGCGCCGGGTTCTTCGCTGCCGCCGTGGTGACCCCGTGGGCTGCGGGACAGCTGGGCCCCGGCGGCTGGATCGCCGTGTGCGCCGCGGCCGCCGCGGTGCTGGAGCCCGCGCTCGGCCTTCCCTTCGCCACCGGCCCCATGCTGGTGGCCGCCTTCGTCCTGGGGCTGATCACGCAGGGCGCGAAGATCTCCACGGACACGATCGTCCAGCACACGGTCGACGACGGCTTCCGCGGCCGGGTCTTCTCCGTCTACGACGTGCTCTTCAACGTCGCCTTCGTCGGTGCGGCAGCGGTAGCCGCCCTGATGCTGCCTCCTGACGGCCGCTCAGTCGCCTTGGTGGTCACGGTTGCCGTGGTCTACGCAGCCGTTGCTGTGGCTATGTACCGCTTTGAACGCCAGTAAGTGTCACATGAAGGCTACGGAGCCCCATCCAGCTTCAGAGTTGACACTGCGGACCGGTAACTTACGGGCGTCTTACTTCGCGCCATGCGCATTCACGTTCGAGGGGGACCCCCAAAGTGACTACTCCGCCGCCCCAGGGCCCGAATCCATACGCTCAGCAGCCCACGGCGCCCATGGGGCAGCAGCCTGGCCAGCCGGGTTTTCCGCCGCAGCAAGCCGGCTACCCCGGAGTCCCCCCGCAGGGTGCCCCGTACGCCCCGTTCCCGAACCAGGGAGCTCCGGCCCCGATACCGCCGCAGGCCGGCCCCAGCAAGCGTGGGGGCAAGAAGGCTCTCCGGATCGTCGGGATCATAGCTGTCATCGTCATCGGCGCCGCCGTCAAGTTCGGCATCGGCTTCTGGTTCAGCGAGACCGACGCGGAGTCGACGTCGGTCGGCTCATGCATGCACAACGACGGTACGGACAACAACGCCGACCTCAAGGAAGTCGACTGCTCCTCCAGCGAGGCCCAGTACAAGGTCGTCCAGAAGTTTGACGGCAGCAGCGACGAGAACAAGTGCCAGAACGTCAAGGACGCGTCGATCTCCTACATTCAGTCCGGCGGCGGCCACGACGTCGTGCTGTGCCTGCAGGAAACCAAGTAATACGGCGACCTAGACGGTGAAGGGGCGATGTTTCACGTGAAACATCGCCCCTTCGCATGTCCGCGGGGTCATGTTTCACGTGAAACATGACCCCGTTCCATGTCTCAGCCCTGCTCGGCCCACCACTCCTTGAGTGCGGAGACCGCAACGTCACGTTCCATGGGCCCGTGCTCCAGACGGAGCTCCAGCATGTGCTTGTACGCCCGACCGACGACCGGGCCGGGACCGACACCCAGGATCTCCATGATCTCGTTGCCGTCGAGGTCGGGGCGGATCGAGTCCAGCTCCTCCTGCTCCTGGAGTTCGGCGATGCGCCGCTCCAGGCCGTCGTACGCACTGGACAGCGCGGTCGCCTTGCGCTTGTTCCGGGTCGTGCAATCGGACCTGGTGAGCTTGTGGAGGCGGTCGAGGAGAGGGCCCGCGTCGCGCACATAACGGCGTACCGCGGAGTCCGTCCACTCGCCGGTGCCGTAGCCGTGAAAGCGCAGATGAAGCTCGACCAGGCGCGAGACGTCCTTCACCAGGTCGTTGGAGTACTTCAGCTCCGTCATCCGCTTCTTGGTCATCTTGGCGCCCACCATCTCGTGGTGGTGGAAGGAGACCCGGCCGTCCTGCTCGAACCGCCTGGTCTTCGGCTTCCCGATGTCGTGCAGCAGCGCCGCGAGCCGCAGGGTGAGGTCCGGACCGTCCTTCTCGAGCGCCATCGCCTGTTCCAGCACGATCAACGTGTGGTCGTAGACGTCCTTGTGCCGATGGTGCTCGTCACGTTCCAGTCGCAGTGCGGGAAGTTCCGGGAGGACATGGTCGGCCAGCCCCGTCTCGACCAGCAGCCTCAGCCCCTTGCGGGGGTGCGAGGACAGGATCAGCTTGTTCAGCTCGTCGCGGACACGTTCGGCGGACACGATCTCGATCCGTCCGGCCATCTCCTTCATGGCCGCCACAACCTCGGGAGCGACCTCGAAGTCGAGCTGAGCCGCGAAGCGGGCGGCCCGCATCATCCGCAGCGGATCGTCCGAGAACGAGTCCTCAGGGGTACCGGGGGTGCGCAGCACACGGGCGGCGAGGTCCTCGAGCCCGCCATGAGGGTCGACGAACTCCTTCTCCGGCAGAGCGACGGCCATCGCGTTGACCGTGAAGTCGCGACGGACGAGGTCCTCCTCGATGGACTCGCCGTAGGACACCTCCGGTTTGCGTGAAGTCCGGTCGTAGGACTCCGACCGGTAGGTCGTCACCTCGATCTGGTAGCCGTCCTTCTGCGCGCCGACCGTTCCGAAGGCGATGCCGACGTCCCAGGTGGCGTCCGCCCACGGCCGGACGATCTTCAGAACGTCCTCGGGGCGGGCTTCGGTCGTGAAGTCCAGATCATTGCCGAGCCGGCCGAGGAGGGCATCCCGCACCGAGCCGCCGACCAGGGCGAGCGAGAACCCGGCCGTGTGGAATCGGCGGGCGAGGTCGTCGGCGACGGGGGACACCCGCAGCAGTTCACTGACCGCGCGGCGCTGCACCTGACTCAGGGCACTGGGATTGTCTTCATTGGCATTCGGCACAGCAGAAAAGGGTACGTGGCCTTGGCCCGGACGGACGCCTCCATTAAACGTGCACAAGTGCCCGGCATCACACTTCCCTGAATAGGCGAACATCTGGGACATATCAACGCCGGGCCCCGATCTTCGAGCATGGACCGCGGCACTTCGGTTCCGCGCATCTCGTTACCATGCGGGGACGCACATTCCGACGACCACTGACGACGACGAGGGACGGGCGAGCGCGTGGCCGAGGCGGCAGACTTTCAGGGGATGAGTCCCTCACCTGCCCGTCGGTGGCTCCGGCGTACCGGAGCGCTGATCGCGGGCGCGCCTCTGCTGGCCGGCCTGTTGCAGCTGCCCGCCGGCCCGATGGCGCACGCCGCGGAGAAGGGCTCCCCGACGGATGCCGACGGTTCCCGTACGGTCAGTGTCTCCCTCGACTCGCTCACCCCGAGCGCGCCGAGCGACGGCGACACGCTGACCGTCTCGGGCACGGTCACCAACAACAGCAAGCAGGCCGTCACAGGGGCCCATGTGGGACTACGGGTCAGCCCGACGCGTCTGACCAGCCGCTCGGCCATCGACGACGCCGCCGACCGCACCGGCTTCCAGCAGAGCGCCGACGGTGCCGAGATCGGCGACAAGTACACCGAGAAGTTCGACAAGCTCCCCCCGGGTATCGCACAGGCCTTCAACATCTCCGTGCCGGTCAAGGATCTGGATCTCGGCTCCGACGGCGTCTACCAGCTCGGCGTCTCGCTTTCCGGACAGACCGCCGCGGAGCCGTACGAGCACGTACTCGGCATCCAGCGGACCTTCCTGCCCTGGCAGCCCGACGGCGCCTCCGTGAGGACGAAGACGACGTACTTGTGGCCGCTGATCTCCCCGGTCCACATGACCGCCGAGACGCTGCCCAACCAGCAGCAGACACCCGTGTTCCAGAACGACGACCTGGCCCAGGAGCTCTCTCCGGGCGGCCGTCTCTCCCAGCTCCTGTCGCAGGGCAGTGGCCTCGACGTCACCTGGGTGATCGACCCCGATCTTCTTGCCTCCGTGGACGCGATGACCGGCACCTACAGCGTCAAGGGCGAAAGCGGCAGCGTCACGCCGGGCAAGAACCAGGGGGTCGCCAAACAGTGGCTCGCCGACCTGGAGAAGGCGGTCCAGAACAAAGAGGTCGTCGCTCTCCCCTTCGCCGACCCCGACCTCGCCTCGTTCGCGCACGACGGCAAGAACGTCACCGGCTCCCTGAGTCATCTCAAGGACGCCACGGACGTCGCGGGGAGCACTGTGGAGACCATCCTCCACGTGAAACCCGAGACGGACTTCGCCTGGCCCGTGAACGGCGCGATCGACCCCTCCATCGTCAAGGTCGCCACCTCTGCGGGCGCCGACAAGGTGATCGCCCGCAGTGACAGCCTCCAGGACAACCAGCTGTCCTACACGCCCACCGCCGCTCGCCCCATCGGCGGCGGGACGACGGCCGTGGTCGCGGACGCCGGCCTCTCCACGGCGTTCGAGGGCGACATGACCTCTGCCGGCGGCTCCACGCTCGCCGTGCAGAAGTTCCTGGCCCAGAGCCTGATGATCAACCTGCAGGAGCCGGACAAGGAACGCAGCATCGTCGTGGCCCCCCAGCGGATGCCGTCCGGCAGCCAGGCGCAGTCGATGGCACAGGCGCTGACGGCCCTCCAGAGCACCCGCTGGTCGCAGTCCGCCGGGCTGTCCGAAGCGGCCAAGGTCAGGCCGGATCCGAGTGCCACGACAAAGGTGCCGTCCGCGTACCGCTACCCCTCCTCACTGCGCAAGGCCGAGCTTCCGCAGTCGGCCTTCCAGCAGATCGAGGACACCCAGGACAAACTCGACAACTTCAAGGTGATCCTCAACGACCCCTCGCGGGTCGCCACTCCCTTCGGCCGCGCCATAGACCGCGCCACGTCCACCTCCTGGCGCGGGCACACCACCCAGGCGTCCGTGTTCCGTCTGGACGTGGGGTCCTACCTCCAGCTGCTCACCAACCAGGTCCGACTGATCGACAAGTCCGAGACCAAGCTCTCGGGCCGCAGCGCCACGATCCCCGTGACCGTGCAGAACAACCTGATGCAGGGGGTCGACCACCTGGTGCTGCGGCTCACCTCGCAGCAGCCGACCCGGCTGAAGGTCGGCAACGGCCCCTACTACGAGCAGCCCATCACCGTCTCGGGCGGCCACAGCCAGTCCGTGAAGTTCACCACCACGGCCAACGCCAACGGCCGGGCCGCCGTGGTCGCCCAGCTCTTCACACAGGACGGGCAGGCGTACGGGCCCCCCATCACCTTCGATGTGAACGTCACGGAGATCACGCCCACGGTGATGCTGGTCATCGCCGGCGGTGTCCTCCTGCTGGTGCTCGCCGGATTCCGCATGTACACCCAGCGCAAGCGGATCGCCGCGCGCCAGGCTGAGGAGGAGTGCGAGGGCGGCCCGCAGGGGCCGGACGCCGACTCGGAACAGAGGGGTCTGAACAAGGGTGCGGACGGCCCCGTAGACACTGGGGACACCGAAGGTTCCGCCATGGCGCCCGAACAGGAGTCGGAGGCTGAGACCGGGGCAGACGCCCCGGAGCAGCCGAGTGACCCGACACCGGACACCGCACCGGAAAGCGCCGACCCGTCCGGCGCGGGTGAGAGAGTGGACCGTTGAGCGATGTCGTGGCCGGTGGGCCTGGTGACAATGAGGTGGGGTAACCATGAACGCGCCGTACGACGGTGACCGCGGCCAGAGTGCCGCGGGCAGCCAGGGCCACCCCGGGGGCCCGCCGCCGCACGAGCCCGGCCAGATGCCCTCGCAGCCGCCGCCGGCGGACATGTACCTCCAGGACGCCTACGACCAGGACCCCTACCGCGCACAGGACCTCTCCGCCCAGGACCCGGTGACCGAAGCGCTCTACGACCGCGCCGCGCACCCCCCGCCGCCCCCCGGCAGCTACCAGCCGCAGCAGCCCCTGTACGCACAGCCGTCGCCACCGCAGTACGCCCCCGACCCGCGCGTGTGGGCCCAGCCGCCCACACCGGAACCCGAGGGGCCCTCGCAGTACCTTCCGTACGGCGACGACCCGCGCACGACGCAGTTCGTGGGAGTCGACGACCTGGTCACCCGAGCCGGCGAGGAACACCACGAGCCGGACGCCTTCGCTCATCTCTTCCGTGACCAGCAGCAGGGTGGCGGCCATCCCGCCCATCCCTACATGGAGCAGCCGTCCGTGCCCGGCCCGGCTCCGGCGCAGTCCGCCCACCACAGCCCGGCGGGACAGTACCCGGGGCCCTCGTACGCTCCGCCGGCTCAGGACGCCCGGGCATACGCTCCCGTGCCTCCCTCGGCCGCCGCGCCGGCGGCGGCGCCTGCCCCGGCACCCGTGGCCGCGCCGAAGGGCGGACGGGCCTCAGGCCTGCTGAAGTCCAGCGCCGTCATGGCCGCGGGCACCATGGTCTCCCGCCTCACCGGCTTCATCCGCTCCGCGCTGATCGTGTCGGCACTGGGCCTCGGGCTCCTGGGCGACTCGTTCCAGGTCTCCTACCAGCTCCCGACGATGATCTACATCCTCACCGTCGGCGGCGGTCTCAACTCCGTCTTCGTGCCCCAGCTCGTCCGTGCGATGAAGGAGGACGAGGACGGGGGCGAGGCGTACGCCAACCGCCTGCTGACGCTCGTCATGGTGGCGCTGGGCGTGCTGACCGCACTGGCGATGCTCGGCGCACCCCTGCTGGTCCGGTTCCTGTCCGTCCCCGTGGCCAACGACCCGGCCGCCAACGACGTCGCCGTCACCTTCACCCGCTACTTCCTGCCGTCGATCTTCTTCATGGGCATCCATGTGGTGATGGGGCAGATCCTCAATGCGCGTGGGAAGTTCGGCGCGATGATGTGGACCCCGGTCCTCAACAACATCGTCATCATCGTGACGCTCGGTGCGTTCATCTGGGTCTACGGCACTGCCGCGGACTCCGGGATGACCGTCCACACCATCCCGCCGGAGGGCGAGCGGCTCCTGGGCATCGGTGTCCTGCTCGGACTGGTCGTCCAGGCCCTGGCGATGATCCCGTACCTCCGCGAGACCGGCTTCCGGCTCCGGCTGCGCTTCGACTGGCGGGGCCACGGCCTGGGCAAGGCCGCGATGCTCGCCAAGTGGACGGTCCTGTTCGTCCTCGCCAACCAGGCGGGCGCCATGGTCGTCACCCAGCTGTCCACGGCTTCGGGCAAGGCTTCCCCCGTCAAGGGCACCGGCTTCGCCGCCTACGCCAACGCCCAGCTGATCTGGGGCCTCCCTCAGGCGATCATCACCGTGTCCCTGATGGCCGCTCTGCTGCCGCGGATCTCGCGCTCGGCCGCCGAGGGCGACGACGGGGCCGTCCGGGACGACATCTCCCAGGGCCTGCGCACCACCGCCGTCGCGATCGTGCCGATCGCCTTCGGGTTCCTCGCGCTCGGCATCCCCATGTGTACCCTGATCTTCGGTTCCTCCGGTATCAACGACGCGACCAACATGGGCTTCATGCTGATGGCCTTCGGCCTCGGCCTGATCCCGTACTCCGTGCAGTACGTCGTGCTCCGCGCCTTCTACGCGTACGAGGACACCCGGACACCCTTCTACAACACGGTCATCGTGGCCGTCGTGAACGCAGGCGCCTCAGCGGTCTGCTACTTCGTGCTCCCGGCCCGCTGGGCCGTGGTCGGGATGGCGGCCTCGTACGGCCTGGCGTACGCGATCGGTGTCGGCGTCGCCTGGGCCCGGCTGCGCAACCGGCTGGACGGCGACCTGGACGGCTCGCGGGTGGTGCGTACGTACGCACGGCTGGGGATCGCCTCGGTGCCGGCCGCTCTGCTGAGCGGTGCGGCCTGCTACGAAATCGGCCACACGCTGGGCCAGGGCGTGGGCGGCTCGCTCGCCGCCCTGGTCTGCGGTGGCGCACTGCTTCTCGGTGTCTTCTACGTCGCCGCACGGAAGATGCGCATCGAGGAACTCAACTCAATGGTCGGCATGATCCGCGGGCGTCTCGGGCGCTGAGGCGGGGGTAGGCGCACAACCATCGCCCGCTGCTGTGTGTCGTGCATAGCGACGGAGTGTGGGCACAATTGGTTTCTGCGTCGGTCAGTGCGCAACGGATGGGGAGGCAGGAACGACGGTGGCGGAACGGAGCACGGCTGCCGTCGACGTGGCAGACAACAGCGGTGACGAGCCGCTGACCGCCAAGGCGGACCAGACCACGTCCGACGGGGTGGCCCAGGACCGGGAGCGGGATACGGACGGCGACGAGGCACAGGGGAGTGGCGGGACCGAGGGTCCCGGAAAGGCTTCGTCTCCCGAGTTGCACAGCGGCCACAAACTCGCCAGACGCTACCGCCTCGAGGAGTGCGTCACCCGTCTGGACGGATTCAGTAGTTGGCGTGCGGTGGACGAGAAACTCCGGCGTGCCGTCGGCGTTCACATCCTGCCGGCGGACCACGTACGGGCGCGTTCCGTGCTGGCCGCGGCACGCTCCTCCGCACTGCTCGGCGACCCCCGCTTTGTGCAGGTCCTGGACGCCGTCGAGGAGAACGACGTCGTCTATGTCGTGCACGAGTGGCTGCCCGACGCCGCCGAGCTGACCACCCTGCTCGCCTCCGGGCCACTGGAGGCGCACGACGCCTACCAGATGGTCACGCAGGTCACCCAGGCGATGGCCGCCGCCCACCGCGAGGGCCTGGCCCATCTGCGCCTGAACCCGGGCACCATCCTGCGGACCTCCTCCGGCCAGTGGCGCATCCGCGGTCTCGCGGTGAACGCGGCCCTGCGCGGCATCGGCTCCGACACCCCGCAGCGCACCGACACCGAGGCCATCGGCGCGCTCCTGTACGCCGCCCTCACCCAGCGCTGGCCCTACGAGGACGACGCCTACGGACTGTCCGGGCTGCCCAAGGGCGTGGGCCTGATCGCGCCCGACCAGGTGCGCGCGGGCGTCCACCGCGGTCTGTCCGAGCTCTCCATGCGTGCGCTGGTCAATGACGGTGCCACCGCCTCCCGGCACGAGTCTGCGTGCACCACGCCGGAGGAGCTGGTGAAGGCGATCGGCGAGATGCCCCGCATCCGCCCGCCGGAGCCGGCGTTCACCGCGCCGCCCGAGTACCAACGCACCACGTACCAGCAGGGCACCTACGGCCGCCCCTCGACGCATCCGGGCGCCACCGCACCCGTTCCGGCCCCGCCGCCCCCGCTGCAGAGCCCCACCGGCAAGGCGCTCAAGTGGGTCGTGTCCGCCTTGCTGATCGCCGCCTTGGGGCTGGGGAGCTGGCAGCTGGCGGAAGCACTCATGGACCACGGCGAGAAGTCCAACGACACGCACCAGACGCAGACGACGGACGGGAACGACAAGAACGGCGGCAGCCCGGCCAAGCCGGTCAGGACGCTCAAGATCCAAGGCGCTCAGGAGTTCGTGGCCAAGGGCGACGCCCAGCACCCCCAGGACGTCGGCAAGACGTACGACGGCGACAGCTCGACGTACTGGAAGAGCAACACCTTCGTAGAAGGTCCCGCGCTCGCTCCGTACAAGCCGGGCGTGGGCATCGTCTACGACCTCGGCTCGGCTCAGGAACCCGCCAAGGCGACCATCGGGCTCCGCTACGCAGGCGATCACACGACGGTCGACCTGTACACGGCCGACACGCTGACGCCGGCCTCGATGGACTCGATGCGGAAGATCGGTTCCGTCACGACGAGCGGCACCACTGCCACCGTGAAGGTCGCCGCATCGGCGAAGACGCGGTACGTCCTCGTCTGGATCACCGCTGTGCCGTACTCGGGAAGGGATGCGAGTGCCTACAGCGACCCGGGCTACAAGCAGGCCATCACCGAAGTGAAGTTCACGGGCTGACGTCCACGTCGAAGGCAGGGAGCGATCAACGCCCTGTTGCCCGAGGCTCGGCTCCTGGGTGGTCTCGTAGGACGCCCAGGGGCGCGACCGGTACCGCACGGCTTGGAGGGCTCGCCAAGGTTTCGGTAGGCCCTCAGCCAATTCATGGAGGCGTCGGGGGCATAGTCGGGAAGATCCGGCACCACCGCCTTGACCGTCCTGACTCTGTGGCATCCTGTTGGTCAGTTTCCGAGTCGGGTAACAGCGTCACGGTTGCCTCCCCTAGGGAGTCGGGGGAAATGCGTGGATAGCGGGCGGGGCCAAGCCGATCTCTCAGATTCTGATCTCCTCGCCCGTCATGTCGACGGCGATCCCGACGCCTTCGGCGAACTCGTGCGCCGACACCGCGACCGGCTCTGGGCCGTCGCTCTGAGGACGCTCGGGGACCGCGAGGAAGCCGCCGACGCCGTTCAGGACGCCCTCGTCTCCGCCTACCGGGCCGCCCACACTTTTCGTGGCCAGTCGGCCGTCACCACGTGGCTGCACCGGATCACGGTGAACGCCTGTCTCGACCGCGCCCGCAAGGCGGCCTCCAGGAAGACCTCGCCGGTCGATGACACAGAGCGGCTGGAGCAGCTCCTGGAACCGCATGAATCGGCGTCCGCTCCGGCCGAGCGCAACGATCTGCACCGTGAGCTGCTGGAAGCCCTGGGCACTCTGCCGGTGGATCAGCGGGCTGCGCTCGTCCTGGTGGACATGCAGGGGTATCCGGTCGCGGAGGCCGCCCGCATCCTCGATGTGCCGACCGGGACGGTGAAGAGCCGCTGCGCCCGCGGCAGAGCCAGACTGCTGCCGCTGCTCACTCATCTCCGGGCGGAGGGTGGCGGCGGGGACGGCAAGAAGTCGGCGGGTGGACGGAACCGGGCGGAGGGGACGTCCGTCCCACCCGCAGCAGGACCACAGGATGCAGGGCCAAGCGATTCAGCTGCTGTGAAGGGCGGAGGTGGGCGAGCGTGACATCCACGACCGGCACAGCCGGACACCCGGAAGTCGAAGAGCTTTCCGACCTCAGTGAAGGTGTTCTCCCGCCCTCCAGGAGCGCGGACGTACGGCGGCACCTCGACGACTGCGCCCTCTGCCGCGACGTGTACGCCTCCCTCGAGGAGATCCGCGGTCTCCTGGGCACGTTGCCAGGACCCGAGCGGATGCCGGACGACGTTGCCGGGCGCATTGACGCGGCACTCGCCGCGGAGGCTCTGCTCGACGCGACAGCGCTCAACGCCACGGAGGGCCCCTCTCCAGTGACTGCCGACGCTGATGTTTCACGTGAAACATCGCCCTCTTCCCCGACCGTCCGCCCGCCGGGTCACGGTCGTGCCACCACCGGGCCCGGTCGCATCAAGCGCTCTCGTCGCGGCCGCCCCAGGACTGTGGCTCTGGCAGCCGTCTTCACAGCGGCCGCTGTGGGACTGGGGACCCTACTGGTGCAGACCCTGTCCGACGACTCCGCAAAGGCTCCGCAGGCGACCCCCCAGGCGCACACCGACGCGGCACACACCTACGCCGAGGGCACCCTGCAGAGCCAGGTGGCGAACATGCTCGCCGGGAGGAAGAAGACGGGAGACGTCAGGTCCGGCAGCTCCAAGCCGTGGGGCCTCGAGTCCGACGGCGCCACGACGGAGTCGTCCGGCATGCAGCCGAACACGACGCTCCAGGACACCACCGTCAGCGTCCCGGAGTGCATCGAGCGGGCCGTACCGACGAACCTGGCCGTGCTCGCCGCCGACACGGGTGTCTTCCGGGGCACCGCGGTCTATCTCGTGGTCACTCCCAACGCCACCGACAGCGACAAGGTCACTGCGTACATCGTCGACGCCGCGTGTGTGAAGCGGGTGCCTGTGTCGCCTGGCAAGGTGCTGCTGTCCCACTCCTACGCCCGCTCCTGAGACAGCCTTGCCGTCCCACTCGCCCGCCCACTCCTGAGGCGTTCCGGCCGCGTGGCCGGAGCCCAGGTACCGCTTGGCATCTGTGTGCGGAGCCCTCTCCTCGTGTGCCCGGGCACACCGGGAATGCGGGCCCCTTAGGATCCGTTGGGTGGGGTGAGAGTACAGAGAGAGCCTCCACGAGTAGCAGCAGCAGTCTCGAGAGACGAGGAACCAAGCCGTGAGCGACGTCCGTAACGTGATCATCATCGGCTCTGGGCCCGCCGGCTATACGGCGGCGCTCTACACCGCCCGTGCGTCGCTGAAGCCCCTGGTGTTCGAGGGCGCCGTCACTGCCGGCGGTGCGCTGATGAACACCACCGACGTGGAGAACTTCCCCGGCTTCCAGGACGGCATCATGGGCCCCGAGCTCATGGACAACATGCGCGCGCAGGCCGAGCGCTTCGGTGCCGAACTCGTCCCGGACGACGTTGTCTCCGTCGACCTCAGCGGTGAGATCAAGACCGTCACGGACACCGCCGGTACGGTGCACAAGGCAAAGTCCGTCATCGTCGCCACCGGCTCTCAGCACCGCAAGCTGGGTCTGCCGAACGAGGACGCTCTCTCCGGGCGCGGTGTCTCCTGGTGCGCCACCTGTGACGGCTTCTTCTTCAAGGACCAGGACATCGCCGTGATCGGCGGCGGCGACACCGCCATGGAGGAAGCCACCTTCCTCTCCCGGTTCGCCAAGTCCGTGACGATCGTCCACCGCCGGGACACCCTGCGGGCGTCCAAGGCGATGCAGGACCGTGCCTTCGCCGACCCGAAGATCAAGTTCGTCTGGGACAGCGAGGTCGCCGAGATCAAGGGCGACCCGAAGCTGGAAAGCCTGACGCTGCGCAACCTGAAGACCGCAGAACTCAGCGAGCTGCCGGTGACCGGTCTGTTCATCGCGATCGGGCACGACCCTCGCACTGAACTCTTCAAGGGCCAGCTCAACCTTGACGAGGAGGGCTACCTCAAGGTGGACGCCCCCTCTACCCGGACCAACCTGACCGGTGTCTTCGGCGCTGGCGACGTGGTCGACCACACCTACCGCCAGGCGATCACGGCGGCCGGTACCGGTTGCTCCGCCGCCCTCGACGCCGAGCGCTTCCTCTCCGCTCTGGCGGACAGCGAGCAGCAGGCCGAGCCTGAGAAGACCACCGTCTGACCCCCCTTCCGCCCCACCGCATCACCAAGTTAGGAGCCCGCCGTGGCCGGCACCCTGAAGAATGTGACCGACGACTCCTTCGACCAGGACGTCCTCAAGAGCGACAAGCCCGTCCTGGTGGACTTCTGGGCCGCCTGGTGCGGTCCCTGCCGCCAGATCGCGCCGTCGCTCGAGTCGATCGCCGCCGAGTACGGCGACAAGATCGAGGTCGTCAAGCTCAACATCGACGAGAACCCGGCCACTGCCGCCAAGTACGGTGTCATGTCGATCCCGACCCTGAACGTCTACCAGGGCGGCGAGGTCGCCAAGACGATCGTCGGCGCCAAGCCGAAGGCCGCGCTCGTCCGCGACCTTGAGGACTTCATCGCCGAGTAAGACGGCGGGCGTCGCTGAACCCAAGCGGCGATGTTTCACGTGAAACACGAATGGGCCAGCCCTCTGGGGCTGGCCCATTCGTATGGCGCAGGTACATGGATGCGGAAGCAGAGGAGGAGCAGCGTCGGTCACAGCGGCCGGAGGGCCGGCTCCTTCTGAACGGCTCCCAGAAGGCGGTCCAGCGCCAGCTCCACATCTTCCTTCCACGACAGCGTCGTGCGCAGCTCCAGCCGAAGCCGGGGATACGTCGGATGTGGACGCACCGTCTTGAAGCCCACCGCCAGGAGATGCTCGGCAGGCAGAAGACAGGCCGGCTCCTTCCAGCGGGCATCGCCGAACGCTTCGATCGCCTTGAAGCCACGCCGCAGCAGATCCTTGGCGACTGTCTGGACCATCACACGGCCCAGGCCCTGGCCCTGGTAGCCAGGCATGATGAAGGCGGTGATCAGCTGGACCGCATCCGGCGACACAGGGCTGGTGGGGAAAGCGGAGGAACGGGGGACGTAGGCCGGTGGCGCGTACAGCACAAAGCCCACGGGTACCTCGTCCACGTACACCACTCGGCCGCACGATCCCCAGTCCAGCAGGACGGCGGAGATCCACGCTTCCTTCTCGAGCGCGGACGTCCCGGTCCTTACCGCGGCTTCACCACTGACGGGGTCGAGTTCCCAGAAGACGCACGACCGGCAGCGGTTGGGAAGGTCCTGAAGGTTGTCCAGCGTGAGCGGTACGAGCCGACGGCCCATGAAGCCTGTTCCTCGCTTCCTTCGCCCGCAGCGCCGCGGGCGGCTGTCAGAATGCCCCGCTCCATGAGCAGGCTGCCGACGAACCCGCCGACCGCTCCCAGGCCTAGGCCTGCGGTCATCAGTCCGGTGCGGCTCATGGTTCGCATGACCCTGCCTCCCCGATAAAGGTGTCGCCAGGTGGATGCGCCATACCCGAACGCATCGTATCCATGATGCGATTCCATCGATACCGCCTGAAAGCAAAGAGCGGACCGTGTTCCGGTACACACCAGACACGGCCCGCTCTGATGGTCGGGCACTTCCTATCTCGCCATCCGGCGCCTCAGCTCTCCGGCACCTCGGCGTGCTGGAGGTCCTCGGAGTGCTCAGTTTCGTCGAAGTCCTCGGCGAACTCGGAGTCACCGTCCACATGGCTCGGCTGGAAGACAGATCCTTCGCCCGGTGCAAGCGTGCCCAGGATCCGCTCGAGGTCGTCTATCGACGCGAACTCAACGGTGATCTTCCCCTTTTTCTGTCCGAGGTCGACCTTCACCCGGGTCTCGAAGCGGTCCGAGAGCCGGGTCGCCAGCTCACTGAGCGCCGGAGAGACCCGAGTGCCGGCGCGCGGTCCCTTGGAGCGCGGGGCACTCTGCGGCCGTGATCCCATGAGGGTGACGATCTCCTCGACGGCTCGCACGGACAGCCCCTCCGCCACGATCCGGTGGGCCAGCCGGTCCTGCTCCTCCGAGTCCTCGACGGACAGCAGGGCTCGCGCATGCCCTGCGGACAGTACCCCGGCGGCAACCCGCCGCTGGACCGCCGGCGACAGCTTCAGCAGTCGAAGAGTGTTGGAGACCTGAGGGCGGGACCGGCCGATACGGTCCGCCAGCTGATCATGGGTGCAGTTGAAGTCCTTGAGGAGCTGATCGTAGGCGGCTGCCTCTTCCAGCGGATTCAGCTGGGCACGATGCAGGTTCTCCAGGAGCGCGTCCAGGAGAAGCTTCTCGTCGTCCGTGGCTCGCACGATCGCCGGGATGAGGTCGAGACCGGCTTCCCGGCAGGCCCTCCAGCGCCGCTCGCCCATGATGAGCTCATAGCGTGACGGGCCGGTCTGCCGCACCACGATGGGCTGGAGGAGCCCCACTTCCTTGATGGAGGTGATGAGTTCGGCGAGCGCATCTTCGTCGAACACTTCACGGGGCTGCCGCGGGTTCGGGCTGATGAAGTCCAGGGGCAGCTCGGCGAAGTGGGCGCCAAGCGGAGTCGCGGGCGTCTCCACGACCTCGCTCGTCGGCTGCTCCTCGGTCTCCTGTGAAACAGCCGGAAGTGTGGCCACCCTTGCGGCTGCTATCCCTCGATCCGTTGTCAGCACGGGGGACATTGCGGGGGAGCCGGGTGCACCGCCCGGAGCTACCGCCTTCTCCCCTGCCGGGGTCGGGGCAGCCGGGATCAGTGCACCGAGACCACGACCCAACCCCCTCCGTCGCTCGCTCACTGGATCCCCTCCACCATGTTCTGTTCCGTCTGGGTGCCGACATGGGCCTGCTGCGCGTCGTAGTGGATGCCCACACCCCTCAGCGCGATCTCACGTGCCGCCTCAAGATAGGAGAGGGCACCGCTCGAACCTGGATCGTAGGTCAGCACCGTCTGTCCATAGCTAGGCGCCTCGGAGATGCGGACCGAGCGCGGAATGCTCGTCCTCAGCACCTCATCACCGAAGTGGGTGCGCACCTCTTCCGCTACCTGGGACGCAAGGCGTGTCCGTCCGTCGTACATGGTGAGCAGGATGGTCGACACATGCAAGGCCGGGTTCAGATGACCCCGTACCAGGTCGACGTTGCGCAGCAGTTGGCCCAGGCCCTCCAATGCGTAGTACTCGCACTGGATCGGAATGAGCACTTCCTGTCCGGCGACCAGCGCGTTGACGGTCAGAAGACCGAGCGAGGGCGGGCAGTCGATGAGGACGTAGTCCAGTGGCTGCTCGTAGGACTGAATCGCTCGCTGCAGCCGGCTCTCCCGGGCCACCAGGGACACCAGCTCGATCTCCGCACCGGCGAGATCGATCGTGGCGGGTGCACAGAAGAGACCCTCGACATCGGGGACTGGCTGGACGACCTCCGAGAGGGGCTTGCTCTCGACCAAGACGTCATAGATGGAGGGAACTTCGGCGTGATGGTCGATCCCCAGCGCCGTGGAGGCATTGCCCTGAGGATCGAGATCGATCACCAGGACGCGGCCGCCGTGCAGGGCGAGAGAAGCGGCGAGATTGACCGTCGTCGTGGTCTTGCCCACCCCGCCCTTCTGGTTGGCAACCACCATGACCCGGGTCTGTTCGGGCCGCGGTAGCCCCTCACCGGCGCGCCCTAGTGCCTCCACCGCAAGTTGGGCAGCACGGCCGATGGGAGTGTCGTCCATCGGGGGCGGTGTTTCACGTGAAACATCCTCCCCCATCGACTCGGTACGGGGACCAGGGACCGGATCGGTCATCGGTCCCGCGATGTTGGCGTCGGACCGCAAGGATTCACTCTCCTCGACTTCAGGCTCGCTATGAACAGAGCCTCCCATGCCTTCGGGGTCGTGAACCAGTGAGGTCTGGTCTTCTGTGGAGAAATCCACCTCTGTGGACAACGCCATGCCCTCCACGGGGGACGAAATGCCGTTTGTGGGCGGTTTACTGAGGGAACCAAGGGGCTTGCGGTCCCGGGGCTCGGCCGCGGCTCGACCGCGACTGATGATGCCGTGCAGCAGTGAGCGACGTTTCACGTGAAACACGATGACAACAATTTGCCCTTTTTGTGAGCGACACTCCGCCGAGGAACCCCTCTTGAGGAGGGCGTTCGTCACCCGCAGCACTGGGGCGACCTGCTCCCCCCTCCCGTCGGATGCCCCTAGAAGCCACGTAAAGGGCCCATAGACGGAGCCGGAGGTGCCCTCCCATCCGGGGAGAGCACCTCCGGCTCCATGCGCGACGCGGCGCCGTCAGCGACGCCGTCGGGTGCGTCCCGTGCGTGCCGCCTTAGCCCGCTTGGCCGCGAACCGAACGCCACCAGGGCTCTCTCCGACCTCCACCCGCACCACAGTCGACGTGGGATCCACCACACCCTCACCGACATGCAGGATCGACGTCTCCACGGCGCCGAGCTTGCTCAGCGCCGTGGACGCACTCTTCAGCTCCTCCTCCGCGGTATCGCCCTTGAGTGCGAGCATCTCCCCGTAGGGACGCAGCAGCGGAATGCCCCAGGTGGCAAGGCGGTCCAGTGGGGCCACGGCGCGGGCCGTCACCACATGAACCGGCGGCAGCTTGCCCATGACCTCCTCGGCCCGGCCGCGGACAACGGTCACATGATCTAGGCCCAGGAGTTCGACGACCTCCGTGAGGAAATTGGTCCGCCGCAGCAACGGCTCAAGCAGCGTGATCTTCAGGTCGTCCCGTACGAGGGCAAGGGGGATACCGGGCAGTCCGGCGCCGGAGCCCACATCGCACACGGTCACCCCCTCGGGCACGACTTCCGAGAGCACCGCACAGTTCAGCAGGTGTCGCTCCCACAGCCGCGGCACTTCCCGTGGGCCGATCAGACCGCGTCGCACACCCGCCTCGGCGAGCATCTCCGCGTAGCGGACCGCGTCCGCGAAGCGATCACCGAACACCTCCCGTGCCTGCTCGGGCACAGGGGGAAGCTCTGCTGCCTCCGTCACGGGGACCGTCCTTCCGTACCGCATGAGCGCACTGGGCGCCGTCCACCAGGACTATCAGGGACTACCTACCGGCTGCCTCAACGGCAGCCGTGAGGGACTACAAGGCTGACAAAGTTCGGCCCCGTCTGCGTAACAGACGGGGCCGGGGAGACGTACGGACCGAATCAGGCGGGCAGCACGACGACGAAGCGCTCGGGCTCCTCGCCCTCCGACTCGCTGCTCAAGCCGGCGGCCTTCACCGCGTCGTGCACGACCTTGCGCTCGAACGGCGTCATCGGCTTGAGCTTCACGGGCTCCCCGCTGCTCTTGGCCTCCGCCGCCGCCTTGGCGCCGATCTCCAGGAGTTCCGCACGCTTCTGGGCGCGGTAGCCCGCGATGTCCAGCATCAGCCGGCTACGGTCCCCGGTCTCCCGGTGCACGGCCAGGCGCGTGAGCTCCTGGAGCGCTTCCAGCACCTCACCGTCGCGGCCGACCAGCTTCTGCAGCTCGCGGCTGCCCGCGTCACTGATGATCGACACGGACGCACGGTCGGCCTCGACGTCCATGTCGATGTCGCCGTCGAGATCGGCGATGTCCAGCAGGCCCTCGAGGTAGTCCGCCGCGATCTCGCCCTCCTGCTCCAGGCGGGTCAGGGTGTCTGCACCCTCGGCAGCGGCGGAGGTGGTGCCTTCCGTCACGGGATGGACTCCTTCTTACTTCTTGGTCGGGGACTTGGGCCGCTGCGGACCCTTGCGGCCGGACTGAGCCCTACTGCGGCTGCTGTTGCCCGGCTGCGACGTCGCCTTCTTGGCGGCTCCGCTCGCCTTGGCGCCCTCAGACTTGGCATCCTCAGGCTTGGCATCCTCAGGCTTGGCATCCTCAGGCTTGGCATCCTCAGGCTTGGCATCCTCAGGCTTGGCATCCTCAGGCTTGGCATCCTCAAGGTCGTCGGACTTGCTCAACGACGGGGAGGAGGAGCCGGAATCGCCCGCGGCCTTCGGACCGCCCGACTGGCGCTGGGCCTTGCTCTGCCGCTTGGGCTGCTGGCGCTTCGGGACACCGGCGGTCGTCGCACCCTCCTCGAGGGTGGCGACGGACGCCACGGCTTCGCTCGTCGCCACGGTTCCGTCAGCCTGAGCCGCGAGGCCCGCCTTGCTCAGACCGTTGATGAACTTGCGCTCGAACTCATTGCGCTCACGGCCCTTGGCGACAATCGCCTTGACGATGGCCTTCTCGCTCCGCCGGCGGATCCTCCCGTGGTGCGTGACGTGCTTGGTCAGACGCTCAAGGTAGGCGGCCTGGGCCTTGGAACCCGGGGTCGGGTTGTTGTGGATGACGTACATCTGCTGGCCCATGGTCCACACGTTGGTGGTCAGCCAGTAGACGAGGACACCGACCGGGAAGTTGATACCGAAGACGGCGAACATGACCGGGAAGACGTACATCAGCATCTTCTGCTGCTGCATGAACGGCGTCTTCACCGTGGTGTCGACGTTCTTCGTCATCAGCTGGCGCTGCGTGTAGAACTGCGACGCCGACATCAGGACGATCATGATCGCGGTGACGACCCGGACGTCGGTCAGCGAGGCGCCGAGCGCCGCGACCTTGTCCCCGCTGTCGGTGAACTTCGCGGCCAGCGGTGCGCCGAAGATGTGCGCCTTACGGGCGCTGGCGAGCAGCGGCTCGTTGATGACGCCGATCGTCTTGCCCGTCGCGATGCCGTTGAGCACGTGGTACAGGGCAAAGAAGAACGGGGACTGCGCCAGGATGGGAAGGCACGAGGAGAGCGGGTTGGTACCCGACTCCTTGTACAGCTTCATCATCTCTTCGGACTGGCGCTGTTTGTCGTTCTTGTAGCGCTCCTGGATCTTCTTCATCTCGGGCTGCAGCGTCTGCATCGCCCGGGTCGCCTTGATCTGCTTCACGAAGAGCGGGACCAGGCAGATACGGATCAGAATCACCAAGGACACGATGGACAGGCCCCAGGCCCAGCCCGTGTCAGCGCCGAAGAGCGCGCCGTACACCTTGTGGAACTGGACGATGACCCAGGAGACGGGTGTCGTGATGAAACTGAAGAGGCTGGCAATCGTGTCCACTAATCATGCTCCTTGGGCATGGGACGAGGTCTCTGCGGCCGGGCTCGAGGAGATCGACCCATCGATGGCCGGTTCGGCGGCGAAGGGCCCGCCCTTGCGTGCACGCCAAGCGTCGCGCAGCATTTCGTGCCACCGCGGACGCTTGCGCGGGGGGACATGGTCCACACCGCCCAGCGACCACGGATTGCACCGCAGGATGCGCCAGGCAGTGAGTGCCGTGCCCTTGATCGCACCGTGCCGGTCTATGGCCGTGTAGCCGTAGTGGGAACACGACGGGTAGTACTTGCACACCGGCCCGAGCAGTGGGCTGATGGTCCACTGGTAGAGCTTGATCAGAGCGAGCAGTGGGTATTTCATCGCGCGCCCCCTCCTCCCAGCAGCCGCTCGAGGGCGGCATCCAGGTCTCGGGCCAGCTGTGCTTGGTCGGCGTCACCCGCACCGGGTAGCGCTCGTACGACTACCAGGCTACCGGGGGGCAGCAGCGCGACTCGGTCACGTATCAGATGGCGAAGCCTGCGCTTGACCTTGTTGCGTACGACCGCTCCACCCACAGCCTTGCTCACGACGAAACCCGCACGCGTCGGGGGAGCGCTCTCCCCAGGCGCATGCGGGTCCGTGGCACCGCTACGAAGGTGGACGACGAGAAGTGGGCGTCCGGCCCGGCGTCCTCGGCGTACCGCGGTCGCGAAGTCCTCGCGCCGCCTCAGCCGATGCTCGGTAGGCAGCACGACACGACCTGTACGCGATCAGGCGGACAGGCGGGCGCGACCCTTGCTGCGGCGGGACGCCAGGATGGCGCGGCCGGCACGGGTGCGCATACGCAGCCGGAAGCCGTGGGTCTTCGCGCGACGACGGTTGTTCGGCTGGAAGGTGCGCTTGCTCACTCGGGGGCTCCAGTAATGATTCGATGGTTGGCGGGGTGTCGCCTAGCTGTCACCGTGCGCCCACGAGTAGCTCGCATTACGCCCGAGTGCACCGCTTTCCGATCACCGAAACGTGCCCTGGTCAGGACACTGGTGCGTGATCTGTGCCCATCGGAGGCAGGCGGCAGCAGCCATCGACAACTCGACCTGGTTACGGTACGCGGGGCTACGCCATCCGGTCAAACCAACGACCCGCGGGAGACACTTGTCCACAGGCTGGGGACAACAACTTGAACCACACCGGCCGCCCTGACTACCGTGGCTGGACTCCGATTCGTTCCCCTGCCCCAGCAGGGCTGCCCCCGACCGACCCGAGATACATCCCGACCCGTCCTGCAACCACACGTGGGACCCGTGAGAGAGCGTGCCCTGTGGCTGACGTACCTGCCGATCTTGCCGCAGTATGGCCACGAGTACTCGAGCAGCTTCTCGGTGAGGGCCGCGGGCCGGGTGTCGAGGCGAAGGACGAGCACTGGATCAAGCGCTGTCAGCCACTGGCACTGGTGGCGGACACCGCGCTGCTCGCCGTACCGAACGAATTCGCGAAGGGCGTGCTGGAAGGCCGGCTCGCGCCGATCGTCAGCGACACCCTGAGCCGCGAGTGCGGCCGCCCGATCCGTATCGCGATCACCGTCGACGACTCGGCCGGCGAGCCGGCGGTACCGGCCCAGCCCGTACCGCCGCGCTATGAGGAGCCCGAGCTTCCGCCCGCGCAGGGCCGCGATGTCTATGACGGCCAGCGCGGCTACGAGGGATACGGCCGCCACCGGGCGGACGACCACCGCGCCGTCAGGCCCGACCAACTCCCCACCAATCCCGGTGACCAAATGCCCACCGCCCGCCCCGCCTACCCGGGCGAGTACCAGCGTCCCGAGCCCGGAGCCTGGCCGCGCCCGGGCCAGGACGACTACAGCTGGCAGCAGCAGCGCCTCGGCTTCCCCGAGCGCGACCCGTACGCGACGCCGGGGCACGACTACCGCACGCCGTCGATGGAGCGGTCGCCCTACGAGCAGCAGCGCCAGGAGTACGAGAGCACACGCGCCGACTTCGACCAGCAGCGCCCCGCCCGACGCGAGCTCCCGGAGCCGCCCTCCGGCGGCGGCCATGTGCACCGGGGCGGTCCGGTGGGCCCCGTCCTCCCGACCACCGGCGCGCCCGGCCCACTGGCCGCGCAGCCCGCGCCGGCGACCGGTCCGGGCGAACCCACCGCGCGCCTGAATCCGAAGTACCTCTTCGACACGTTCGTCATCGGCGCCTCCAACCGCTTCGCGCACGCGGCCGCGGTCGCGGTCGCCGAGGCGCCCGCCAAGGCGTACAACCCCCTCTTCATCTATGGGGAGTCGGGGCTCGGCAAGACCCATCTGCTGCATGCGATCGGCCACTACGCCCGCAGCCTCTACCCGGGCACCCGGGTGCGCTACGTGAGCTCCGAGGAGTTCACCAACGAGTTCATCAACTCCATCCGCGACGGCAAGGCGGACGCGTTCCGCAAGCGCTACCGCGACATGGACATCCTGCTGGTCGACGACATCCAGTTCCTGGCGCAGAAGGAGTCGACGCAGGAGGAGTTCTTCCACACCTTCAACACGCTCCACAACGCCAACAAGCAGATCGTGCTGTCCTCGGACCGGCCGCCCAAGCAGCTGGTGACCCTGGAGGACCGGCTGCGGAACCGCTTCGAGTGGGGTCTGATCACCGACGTCCAGCCGCCAGAGCTCGAGACGCGCATCGCGATCCTGCGCAAGAAGGCGGTGCAGGAACAGCTCAACGCCCCGCCGGAGGTGCTGGAGTTCATCGCCTCCCGTATCTCGCGCAACATCCGCGAGCTGGAGGGCGCGTTGATCCGGGTGACGGCGTTCGCGTCGCTCAACCGGCAGCCCGTGGACCTCGGTCTGACGGAGATCGTCCTCAAGGACCTGATCCCCGGCGGCGAGGACGCCGCCCCCGAGATCACCACGACCGCCATCATGGCTGCCACCGCGGACTACTTCGGGCTGACGGTGGAGGACCTGTGCGGCACCTCGCGCGGCCGCGCCCTGGTGACCGCCCGCCAGATCGCGATGTACCTGTGCCGTGAGCTCACCGACCTGTCGCTGCCGAAGATCGGGGCGCAGTTCGGCGGTCGCGACCACACGACGGTGATGCACGCCGACCGCAAGATCCGCGCGCTGATGGCCGAGCGGCGTTCCATCTACAACCAGGTGACCGAGCTGACGAACCGCATCAAGAACGGCTGACCGCCGCTCGCACGCGGCACCGAGGGCGCCCCGGGGACTTTCCCCGAGGGCGCCTTCCGCGTTTCTGTGCGCTTCCGCTGCGTCGCCCTTCTCCCGTGCGTCGGAAGGCTCGGCGCCTCGGCCGCGTACGGGAGGGCTCAGCCTCACGGCCACGTGTCGCAGGGCTCAGTCCGACGCGGCCGGGGCACTCGGGGCGGCCCAGGGCCCGACAGACGCGCGCGAGGGCGACCCGGAGCCCTGCCCGGCGATGCGAGGACGCCGCCGTCCGCCGTCCCGCGGACCGCATGCAGGACCGTCCCGCAGGCCGCGTGCATGACACCCGTTGTTCGAATACCTGCCGAGTTACGGCCGCTCTCCACAGATCAGGCGACTTTCTTCCGTCCACATCCTGGGGACTGCGAAGTTGTCCAGAGCGCGTCCACAGGCAGTGCTGTGGAATGACGATCAGGCCAGCTCAGCCACCTGTGGATTGGTGGACGAACGATCTCCACAGACTGTGGACGACTTGAAGATCCACAAGCTGTGGGCAGGGTTGTCCACCGTCGGCCCACAGGCTGCGGCCGGTTGTCCCCAGTGATCGGGCACTTCTCCACATCCCTGTCCACTGTTCGGCAACGCGGCACGCCTTCTCACCGGCCCGAGTGAAAGGCGTCACACCAAGGGGCTGGGGCGGCCTGTGGGAAAGACGGGTAAAGCTGGGGACGGCGCTGGGGAGAAGTCCCCTGGAGCTGTGCACGGGGTGTGCAGAACTTTCCGTTCTCCACAGAGACACCTGGTTGTCCACCGCCTGTGCCCACAGGGCCCGTGGACAAAATCTCGCGTCTGACCTGGGACAACGCGGTTATCCACGGTATCCACAGCCCCTACTACTACTCCTAACTAGAGAGACCCGGGAATTCGCTTCGAAGCGGGTGCTGTGCACAACTCGCTCTCCGGCCTCCGACTGCCCCTCGTCACGACTTGACCCCGAGCGGCACCTACTGTCGGTGCGGTGCGTCAGACTGTTCCCCGGTGTCCTTCCCCTCACAGAGGTCCACGACACCGAGTCAGACGACGAAGGCCAGGCAGGGCGAGAACGCCGGCAACAGCAGGAGGCGGCTTACGGTGAAGATCCGGGTGGAACGCGACGTACTCGCGGAGGCAGTTGCCTGGGCGGCACGCAGCCTCCCGGCCCGTCCGCCGGCGCCTGTCCTCGCCGGCCTGCTGCTGAAGGCCGAGGACGGTCAGCTGAGCCTGTCCAGCTTCGACTACGAGGTCTCCGCGCGGGTGTCCGTGGAGGCGGAGGTCGAGGAAGAGGGCACGGTCCTCGTCTCCGGCCGGCTCCTCGCCGACATCTCCCGCGCCCTCCCCAACCGCCCGGTGGAGATTTCCACAGACGGTGTACGGGCGACGGTCGTCTGTGGCTCTTCCCGGTTCACCCTCCACACACTGCCTGTGGAGGAGTACCCGGCTCTGCCGCAGATGCCGAACGCGACGGGCACCGTCCCGGGCGAGGTCTTCGCCTCCGCGGTGCAGCAGGTGGCCATCGCCGCGGGCCGCGACGACACGCTGCCCGTCCTCACCGGTGTGCGCATCGAGATCGAGGGCGACACGGTCACGCTGGCCTCCACCGACCGCTACCGCTTCGCGGTCCGCGAGTTCCTGTGGAAGCCGGAGAACCCGGAGGCGTCCGCGGTCGCCCTGGTGCCCGCCAAGACCCTCCTGGACACCGCCAAGGCGCTGACCAGCGGTGACAGCGTGATCCTGGCGCTGTCCGGCTCGGGCGCGGGTGAGGGCCTGATCGGTTTCGAGGGTGCCGGCCGCCGGACGACCACCCGCCTCCTCGAGGGCGACCTCCCCAAGTACCGCACCCTGTTCCCGACGGAGTTCAACTCCGTCGCCACCATCGAGACCGCCCCCTTCGTGGAGGCCGTCAAGCGCGTGGCCCTGGTCGCCGAACGCAACACCCCGGTGCGGCTGAGCTTCGAGCAGGGCGTGCTGATCCTGGAGGCCGGTTCCAGCGACGACGCACAGGCTGTGGAAAGGGTCGACGCGAACCTGGAGGGCGACGACATCTCGATCGCCTTCAACCCGACCTTCCTGCTGGACGGTCTGAGCGCGATCGACTCCCCGGTGGCCCAGTTGTCCTTCACGACGTCCACGAAGCCCGCGCTGCTCGGCGGCAAGCCGGCTGTGGACGCCGAGGCGGACGACGCGTACAAGTACCTGATCATGCCGGTGCGGCTCAGCGGCTGAGCGCCGATCGCTGTCCACAGCCCCGAGCGACCCGGTGGATCACCGGGTCCGCCGGACGAAGCCGCAGGTCGGGGGCCTACAGGTGAGCGCGTAGGCCCCCGAGTGTGCAGGAGAGCCCGGGTCTAGGCTCGGACGCAGGCACGGAAGTGCCCTCATGCCACACCGCAACCTAAGGAACAACTGATGGAGCTCGGTCTCGTCGGCCTCGGCAAGATGGGCGGCAACATGCGCGAGCGGATACGCCGCGCAGGCCACACCGTCATCGGATACGACCGCAACCCGGATCTCGCCGATGTCCACAGCCTCGAAGAGCTTGTGGGCAAGCTCGAGGGCCCGCGCGTGGTGTGGGTGATGGTCCCGGCCGGCCGCCCGACCCAGTCCACGATCGACGAGCTCGCCGAACTCCTGGAGCCCGGTGACGTCGTCGTGGACGGCGGCAACTCCCGCTGGACGGACGACGAGAAGCACGCCGCGGAGCTCGCGGTCAAGGGCATAGGTTTCGTGGACTGCGGCGTCTCCGGCGGCGTCTGGGGCCTGGAGAACGGCTACGCGCTGATGTACGGCGGCGACGCCGTGAACGTCGCCAAGGTGCAGCCGATCTTCGACGCGCTCAAGCCCGAGGGCGAGTTCGGCTCCGTGCACGCGGGCAAGGTCGGTGCCGGCCACTTCGCGAAGATGGTCCACAACGGCATCGAGTACGCGATGATGCAGGCCTACGCCGAGGGCTGGGAGCTGCTGGAGAAGGCGCACTCCGTGGAGAACGTCCGCGAGGTGTTCCGCTCCTGGCAGGAGGGCACCGTCATCCGCTCCTGGCTGCTGGACCTCGCGGTCAACGCCCTGGACGAGGACGAGCACCTGGACAGGCTGCGTGGCTGGGCGGCCGACTCCGGTGAGGGCCGCTGGACCGTCGAGGCCGCCATCGACAACGCCGTGCCGCTCCCGGCCATCACGGCGTCGCTGTTCGCCCGCTTCAGCTCGCGGCAGGACGACTCGCCGCAGATGAAGATGATCGCGGCCCTGCGCAACCAGTTCGGTGGCCACGCGGTCGAGAAGAAGTAATCCACAGGACCGCACCACGGTCCACAACCCTGGGGGAGGTCGGTGAACGACCATGCACGTCACGCATCTGTCGCTGGCCGACTTCCGCTCGTACGCCCGGGTCGAAGTCCCGCTCGACCCGGGCGTCACCGCGTTCGTCGGCCCCAACGGACAGGGCAAGACGAACCTCGTCGAGGCGGTCGGCTATCTGGCCACCCTCGGCAGCCACCGCGTCTCCTCCGACGCGCCCCTCGTCCGCATGGGTGCCGAGCGTGCGATCATCCGGGCGCAGGTCAGACAGGGCGAGCGGCAGCAGCTGGTGGAGCTGGAGCTGAATCCCGGCAAGGCCAACCGTGCCCGTATCAACAGGTCCTCGCAGGTCAGACCGCGTGACGTGCTCGGCATCGTACGGACCGTGCTGTTCGCGCCCGAGGACCTCGCGCTGGTCAAGGGCGACCCCGGCGAGCGGCGCCGCTTCCTCGACGAGCTGATCACCGCGCGCTCCCCGCGGATGGCGGGCGTCCGCTCCGACTACGACCGGGTCCTCAAGCAGCGCAACACCCTGCTCAAGACGGCCGCACTGGCCCGCCGCCACGGTGGTCGCTCCATGGACCTGTCGACCCTCGACGTCTGGGACCAGCACCTCGCGCGCGCCGGCGCCGAGTTGCTCGCCCAGCGCCTCGACCTGGTCGCCGCGATCCAGCCCCTCGCCGACAAGGCGTACGAGCAACTGGCGCCCGGCGGCGGTCCGACCGCTCTGGAGTACCGGCCGTCCGCGCCCGGTGAGGCCCACACGCGCGAGGCCCTGTACGAGCAGCTGATGGCCGCCCTCGCCGAGGCCCGCAAACAGGAGATCGAGCGCGGCATCACCCTGGTGGGACCCCACCGGGACGATCTTCTTCTCAAACTCGGTCAGCTGCCCGCCAAGGGATACGCCTCCCACGGCGAGTCCTGGTCCTACGCGCTGGCACTGCGCCTGGCGTCGTACGACCTCCTTCGCGCCGAGGGCAACGAGCCGGTTCTCGTCCTCGACGACGTCTTCGCCGAGCTGGACACCCGTCGTCGCGAGCGCCTGGCCGAACTGGTGGCGCCCGGCGAGCAGGTCCTGGTGACGGCGGCGGTCGACGACGACGTACCGCACGTACTGACGGGGGCGCGGTACACCGTGTCCGACGGCACCGTGGAGCGCGCATGAGCACCGACGACCCCCTGCCGGAGAAGACCCCCGAGCTCTCGGGCGTGGACCTCGCGCGCGTGGCGCTCAGGGCCGCCAAGGAACAGGCACGCGCGCGAGGGGACGCGGCGCAGCAGAAGAAGCAGGCGCGGCGAGGCGGACTGCGCTCCGGCGCCCGCGCCGACGGGCGTGACCCCATGGCCCTCGGCGCCGCGATCAACCGGCTGATCACCGAGCGCGGCTGGGAGACCCCGGCCGCGGTGGGCGGTGTGATGGGCCGCTGGCCCCAGATCGTCGGCGAGGACCTCGCCAAGCACTGTGTGCCGGAGCGCTACGACGAGGATGAGCGGGTGCTGACCGTCGGCTGCGACTCCACGGCGTGGGCGACCCAGCTGCGGCTGCTGGCCCCTCAGCTGGTCGCACGCCTGAACGAGGACCTCGGCCATGGCACGGTCCGGTTGCTCAAGGTCCACGGTCCCGGCGGTCCCGTCCGCCGCTACGGTCCCCTGCGCGCCCCCGGCAGCACGGGACCCGGTGACACCTACGGGTGACCGACATCACTCGAAGCCGCTCGGAGCAGGTGCCGGCGGCTGTTTTGCCGTACCCGCACGCGGTTGCGAACACCGACCTGACTCTCAAGTAGCCAAGGGTTGACAGCCGGAAGCGCTGAGTGCCTCGTAGAGCCTCTTGGAGCCCCGCTCCGCATATGGGGAGTCGGGCGAGACCGGTTGAGGGCGGCACATGCGGACTCAGGTACCGGCAAACCCCCATCACTGTCGGCGCTACCGGTAGACTGGAAGACAATCCCGCCCCATACGTGGGGACCGTCCGGGAAAAGCTGAGCAACGCTGATCAAGGCTTACCAACGCAACATGCCGCAGCCGCTCCGGCAACCCGCCGACGAGCCTGGCTCGTGCTGTGCCAGAAAGGGCGCTTCGTGGCCGATTCCGGCAACCCCAACGAGAACATCCCGTCCACCGACGCCGGCCTGAGCGGCGCGGGCACCTCCTCGAACGGCGAGGTCACCGCCTCGTACGACGCGAGCGCCATCACCGTCCTCGAGGGACTGGACGCGGTCCGCAAGCGACCCGGCATGTACATCGGCTCGACCGGTGAGCGCGGTCTGCACCACCTCGTGTACGAGGTCGTGGACAACTCCGTCGACGAGGCTCTGGCCGGCCACGCGGACACGATCGACGTGACGATCCTGGCCGACGGCGGCGTGCGCGTCGTCGACAACGGCCGCGGCATCCCCGTGGGCATCGTCCCCTCCGAGGGCAAGCCGGCCATCGAGGTCGTGCTGACCGTTCTGCACGCGGGCGGCAAGTTCGGCGGCGGCGGCTACGCGGTCTCCGGCGGTCTGCACGGTGTCGGCGTCTCCGTCGTGAACGCCCTGTCCAGCAAGGTGTCGGTCGAGGTCAGGACCGACGGCCACCGCTGGACGCAGGACTACAAGATGGGCGTCCCGACGGCCCCGCTCGCCCAGCACGAGGAGACCGGCGACACCGGCACCTCGGTCACCTTCTGGGCCGACCCGGACATCTTCGAGACCACCGAGTACTCCTTCGAGACGCTCTCGCGGCGCTTCCAGGAGATGGCGTTCCTCAACAAGGGCCTGACGATCAGGCTCACCGACGAACGGGAGTCGGCGAAGGCCACCGCAGGGGCGGACGAGGCCGGTGCCGACGAGAAGGACGAGGTCAAGGCCGTCACGTACCACTACGAGGGCGGCATCGTCGACTTCGTGAAGTACCTGAACTCCCGCAAGGGAGACGTGGTGCACCCGACGGTGATCGACCTGGACGCCGAGGACAGGGACAAGAGCCTGTCCCTCGAGGTCGCGATGCAGTGGAACAGCGGCTACAGCGAGGGCGTGTACTCCTTCGCCAACATCATCCACACCCACGAGGGCGGTACGCACGAGGAGGGCTTCCGTGCGGCGCTGACCTCGCTGATCAACAAGTACGCGCGCGACAAGAAGATGCTCCGCGAGAAGGACGACAACCTCACGGGCGACGACATCCGCGAGGGCCTGACGGCGATCATCTCGGTTAAGCTGAGCGAGCCGCAGTTCGAGGGCCAGACCAAGACCAAGCTGGGCAACACCGAGGCGAAGACGTTCGTCCAGAAGGCGGTCTACGAGCACCTCAACGACTGGCTGGACCGCAACCCGAACGAGGCGGCGGACATCGTCCGCAAGGGCATCCAGGCGGCCACCGCGCGCGTTGCGGCCCGCAAGGCGCGTGACCTCACCCGCCGCAAGGGCCTGCTGGAGAGCGCGTCCCTGCCGGGCAAGCTCTCGGACTGCCAGTCCAACGACCCGACCAAGTGCGAGATCTTCATCGTCGAGGGTGACTCCGCCGGCGGCTCCGCCAAGTCCGGCCGCAACCCGCAGTACCAGGCGATCCTCCCGATCCGGGGCAAGATCCTCAACGTCGAGAAGGCCAGGATCGACAAGATCCTGCAGAACCAGGAGATCCAGGCGCTGATCTCCGCGTTCGGCACCGGCGTGCACGAGGACTTCGACCTCGAGAAGCTCCGCTATCACAAGATCATCCTGATGGCGGACGCCGACGTCGACGGCCAGCACATCAACACCCTGCTGCTGACGTTCCTCTTCCGCTTCATGCGGCCGCTGGTCGAGGCCGGGCACGTGTTCCTCTCGCGCCCTCCGCTCTACAAGATCAAGTGGGGTCGGGACGAGGTCGAGTACGCGTACTCCGACCGAGAGCGCGACGCACTGCTGGAGATGGGCCGCCAGCGCGGCAAGCGGGTCCGGGAGGACTCGATCCAGCGCTTCAAGGGTCTCGGCGAGATGAACGCCGAGGAGCTGCGCGTGACGACCATGGACATCGACCACCGCGTCCTCGGCCAGGTCACCCTCGACGACGCAGCCCAGGCCGACGACCTCTTCTCGGTCCTCATGGGCGAGGACGTGGAGGCACGCCGCGCGTTCATTCAGCGCAACGCCAAGGACGTCCGCTTCCTCGACATCTGAGTCGGTCCCCGCTGACCGCACCAGGAAGGATCTTCACCAGCAATGGCCGACGAGAACACTCCCGTGACGCCTGAAGAGGCCGGCGACACCACTGTGCGCATCGAGCCCGTCGGGCTCGAGACGGAGATGCAGCGCTCGTACCTCGACTACGCGATGTCCGTCATCGTCTCGCGTGCGCTGCCCGACGTGCGGGACGGTCTGAAGCCCGTGCACCGCCGCGTCCTGTACGCGATGTACGACGGCGGCTACCGGCCCGAGCGCGGCTTCTACAAGTGCGCCCGCGTCGTCGGCGACGTGATGGGCAACTACCACCCGCACGGCGACTCCTCCATCTACGACGCCCTGGTGCGTCTCGCGCAGCCGTGGTCGATGCGGATGCCGCTGGTGGACTCCAACGGCAACTTCGGCTCCCCGGGCAACGACCCCGCGGCCGCCATGCGGTACACCGAGTGCAAGATGGCGCCGCTGTCCATGGAGATGGTCCGGGACATCGACGAGGAGACCGTCGACTTCACGGACAACTACGACGGCCGCTCCCAGGAGCCGACCGTCCTGCCGTCCCGTTTCCCGAACCTGCTGATCAACGGCTCGGCCGGTATCGCGGTCGGCATGGCGACCAACATCCCGCCGCACAACCTCCGCGAGGTCGCGGCCGGCGCCCAGTGGTACCTGGAGAACCCGGAGGCCTCGCACGAGGAGCTGCTCGACGCCCTCGTCGAGCGCATCAAGGGCCCCGACTTCCCGACGGGTGCCCTCGTGGTGGGCCGCAAGGGCATCGAGGAGGCCTACCGCACCGGCCGCGGCTCGATCACCATGCGCGCGGTCGTCGAGGTCGAGGAGATCCAGAACCGCCAGTGCCTGGTGGTCACCGAGCTGCCGTACCAGGTCAACCCCGACAACCTCGCGCAGAAGATCGCCGACCTGGTGAAGGACGGCAAGATCGGCGGCATCGCGGACGTCCGCGACGAGACGTCGTCGCGCACCGGCCAGCGCCTGGTCATCGTCCTCAAGAGGGACGCGGTCGCCAAGGTCGTCCTGAACAACCTCTACAAGCACACCGACCTGCAGACGAACTTCGGCGCCAACATGCTGGCGCTCGTCGACGGCGTGCCGCGCACCCTGTCCCTGGACGCGTTCATCCGCCACTGGGTGACGCACCAGATCGAGGTCGTCGTCCGCCGTACGCGCTTCCGGCTGCGCAAGGCCGAGGAGCGTGCGCACATCCTGCGCGGTCTGCTGAAGGCCCTGGACGCCATCGACGAGGTCATCGCGCTGATCCGGCGCAGCGACACCGTCGAGATCGCGCGGGACGGCCTGATGCGCCTCCTGGAGATCGACGAGATCCAGGCGAACGCCATCCTCGAGATGCAGCTGCGCCGACTCGCGGCCCTGGAGCGTCGGAAGATCGTCCAGGAGCACGACGAGCTGCAGGCGAAGATCCAGGAGTACAACGAGATCCTGGCCTCGCCCGTCCGCCAGCGCGGCATCATCAGCGAGGAACTCGCCGCGATCGTCGAGAAGTACAGCGACGAACGCCGCAGCCAGCTGGTGCCCTTCGACGGCGACATGTCCATCGAGGACCTCATCGCCGAGGAGGACATCGTCGTCACGGTGACCCGCGGCGGCTACATCAAGCGCACCAAGACCGACGACTACCGGGCCCAGAAGCGCGGCGGCAAGGGCGTGCGCGGCACGAAGCTGAAGGAAGACGACATCGTCGACCACTTCTTCGTGTCCACGACGCACCACTGGCTGCTGTTCTTCACCAACAAGGGCCGCGTCTACCGCGCGAAGGCCTATGAGCTGCCGGACGCCGGCCGGGACGCGCGCGGTCAGCACGTCGCGAACCTGCTCGCCTTCCAGCCGGACGAGTCGATCGCCGAGATCCTGGCCATCCGCGACTACGAGGCCGCGCCCTACCTGGTGCTCGCCACCAAGGGTGGTCTGGTCAAGAAGACGCCTCTGAAGGATTACGATTCGCCGCGTTCCGGCGGTGTCATCGCGATCAATCTCCGGGAGACGGCGGACGGATCCGACGACGAACTGATCGGGGCCGAGCTCGTTTCGCCGGACGACGATCTGCTTCTGATCAGCAAGAAGGCACAGTCGATCCGGTTCACGGCGACCGACGAGTCCCTGCGCCCGATGGGCCGCGCCACCTCGGGCGTCAAGGGCATGAGTTTCCGTGGGGGCGACGAGCTTCTCTCGATGAATGTTGTTCGACCCGGTACGTTCGTGTTCACTGCCACAGACGGCGGGTACGCGAAGCGGACCGCTGTCGACGAGTACCGCGTCCAGGGTCGCGGTGGCCTCGGTATCAAGGCCGCCAAGATCGTCGAGGACCGCGGCTCGCTCGTCGGCGCGCTGGTGGTCGAGGAGACCGACGAGATCCTCGCCATCACGCTGTCGGGCGGTGTGATTCGTACGCGAGTCAACGAGGTCAGGGAGACGGGCCGTGACACCATGGGCGTCCAACTGATCAATCTGGGCAAGCGCGATGCCGTGGTCGGTATCGCACGTAACGCCGAGGCGGGGCGCGAGGCGGAGGAAGTCGACGGCGGCGAGGCCGTGGACGAGATCGCCGAGGATGCCGCGATCACCGGCACGGACGAGGGCGAAGCGCCCTCGGCCGAGTAGCACGAGGAGTGAGTCAGCGTGAGCGGAGCCACCGGCCCCGGATCGACCGGTGCGGAAACGGACGGCGGCCGTGGCTCCGCCGCGGAATCGACCTACTCCCATGAGTCTCATGGATCCCAGGGGGGAACTGTGACGGACACCCGAGGCCCGCAGACCCAGCAGCCGGCTGGAGCGGGCCCGGCCGCTCCCGGCGCCACACCGCCCGCGCCGGCGGTGCCGCCGACCGCTGCGCCGGGGGCCACCGCGCCGCCCGCGTCTCCCCTGCCCGGGGAGCGCCGGACCCAGCAGCAGGCGGGGCCCTACCACCCGCCGCAGGCCTATCAGGCACAGCCGCCGACGGGCGCCATGCGCCGGCCGCGCACGGGCGCGAGCACCACTCCGCGTACCCGCAAGGCGCGTCTGAGGGTGGCGAAGGCCGATCCGTGGTCCGTGATGAAGGTCAGCTTCCTGCTCTCCATCGCGCTCGGCATCTGCACCATCGTGGCAGCGACGGTGCTGTGGATGGTCATGAACGCGATGGGCGTCTTCTCGACGGTCGGCGGCACGATCTCGGAGGCCACCGGCTCGACCGAGTCGAACGGTTTCGATCTGCAGTCGTTCCTGTCCCTGCCGCACGTCCTGATGTTCACTGCGATCATCGCGGTCATCGACGTCGTCCTGGCGACCGCCCTCGCCACACTGGGCGCGTTCATCTACAACGTTTCCGCGGGCTTCGTGGGCGGTGTCGAGCTGACGCTGGCGGAAGACGAGTAGGCGCCTTCCGGAACGCCCGCGGCGTCAACGGCCGCACGCGCGTTTCCTACCGGACGTTCGCCGCACCGCTACGGGCGCCCGTGCCGGCGCCCGGCCGTCGATCCACCACATCGGCGGCCTCGGCGGTGAGAGCGCATCCCGGACGGGATGCGCTCTTCTGTTTCCGGTCGGGGCCACCGTGCGGGCGGCCCCGGCTGAGCCCTGGGAGGCGGGCGGAGCGGGGCCCAGGTATCGATTTTGGGACTTCCCACCTCGTGCGCTAATCTTCAGGGGTCAGCGCGCGGGACACACACCGCAAAGCGCGGCGGGGCTATAGCTCAGTTGGTTAGAGCGCATCCCTGATAAGGATGAGGCCACAGGTTCAAATCCTGTTAGCCCCACCAGCGGAAAGACCCCCAACCGACTGTGGTTGGGGGTCTTTGACATCTACGGCTGACATCAGCCGATGAGCGGACCTTCCCGAAGCTCAGCGAGCATCGCGACCGCGTCCCGTGATCTGGTGGACGGCCCGCTTGACGAGCCGATCGAAGATTCGGGAGAACCCAACGGATCGATCATGCCGCCGTGCTCGAAGGAGAAGATCAGACCCCGGCTGCGCTCCGCTCTGCCGGCCAGCCTTCCCGGCTCCGCTCGGGGCGCCGGTCAGCCCCTGCGTGGCTTCCCTCCAAGCGTTTCAAGCGCCTGTTTTTCGAAGCCCCCGGTACGCCTAGACTCGGCAGATGACCTTGGAATGGGAACAGGTAATTGTTCACTCGGTGGATCCGGTGGCCCTGGGGCAGTGGTGGGCCGAGGCTCTTGGTTGGGTTGTGGTCCACTCCTCCGATGACGAGTTCGAGATCCGCCCGGAGCCGGATCGCCTGCCAGGGTTGGACTTCGTCCGGCTTGATGAGAGCAAGAAGGTCAAGAGCCGGCTGCATCTCGACTTCAGGCCCGATGACCAGGACGCCGAGGTGGCTCGCCTCGAGGCTCATGGCGCGAAGCGTGTCGACATCGGCCAGGGCGACCAGTCGTGGGTTGTCATGGCAGACCCCGAAGGCAACGAGTTCTGTGTCCTGGGCCAACGGCGTCAGTGAGAACCCCTGAGAGCCCGCGTGTCCAGCCTGGCGGGCTCATTGCCAGGTCAGAAGCCCGGTAGACCATCAGCGTCTACCGGGCTTCCGCATATGAGGGCCTGCGGAGATCCACCCGATCGCCGCCCGGTGGCGTGCGGTACCCCAGGGGGTGGCGTAGGCAGGCTCCATGGGCGAAGAGGCTGAGAAGGTCTATCACCCCGGGGAGATCGTTCCCGCCCCCGGAATGTACGAATGCGACTGTGGGCAGCGCCACAAGTACCACACCGGCGTGCGCGAGCGCTTTCCGTCGTTGGCCGAGGGGTGCAGGGGCAGCGGATGGCAGCTGAAAGCCATTGGGCAACCCAACCCCTGACCTCGCGGGAGGAGCGGGCTTCCGGGCGGATCCACACCCACGCGGCCGCGGACTACACGGGCCAGGTCCTCCGCGCCCGAGGGCGGGAAGCCGGGCACCGTGCCGCGGCCGCCGAGACGCCGGCCGCGGGCGGTGCCGGCCGCGTGAGCCACACCGGAGATCCTCAGGAGAGGTGTCGCTGGAGTCGGCGTCCACAGCGGAATCACAGCGGTGGGGTGGGACGGATGAGACTGCGGCCCACCGCGGCCTGGGCAGGGGTGACGGTGGCGGCGCTGATGGTGACGGCCGCGTGCGGTACGGAGGGCGCGAAGACGGCCGCCAAGGCCGTCGACAACGCCGACATGACCGTGGCGGCGCTGGCGCGGGCGACCGATCGGACCGAGGACGTCGGGTCCGCCCAGGTTGGGAGGACGACCGAGAGGTCGGGGTCCGGCCCGATCAGCCTGGACGGCACGTACTCCTGGGGCCATGGCCTCGCGTTCGACGTCATGATGGACACCAAGGCCGTGCGGGCGCCCGGGGACCGGCCCGCCGCCCCCAAGACCCACACGGTGTTCGTGGACGGCGCCTACTACTACGACATCGGCCCGCGGCCTTCCGGCCCGCTCAAGGGCAAGGAGTGGATGAAGATCGACGCGTCGGCGGTGTTCGGCGACAAGGGCGCCCAGGCGTTCCAGGGGAACTCCGCCGCGGGCAACCCCCGCGTTCGATCACCATGGACATCTGGGTCGTGCCAAGGACTTCCCGGTCCGGATGAAGCAGCGGTTCGGCAGTGTGACGGTGACGATGGACTTCGAGAAGTTCGGCGCCACGGCCGCGATCAAGGCCCCGCCCGCCGCACAGACCGGTGATGTCACCGAGCAGCTGAAGAAGGCCGTCGCGCAGCAGCAGAGCATCAAGCAGGGCCGGACAAGGCGATGAAGGGCGGCCACAGGTTCACATCCTGTTGGCCCCACCAGCGAATAGACCCCCGATCCAGCAGGATCGGGGGGTTTTGCATCTACGGCTGACATCGACCGAAGATTGCGTCTCCGTGACCGCGTGGCCATGAGCGATGGCCGTAGGTGCGATGCCGCCGTGAACAGCACGGGCACGCCCTTGTCGGCCATGGCGGGTTCTCGCAGGGAGGGTCGTGGTCAAGGCTGTCCGGAGACGGCCGCAAGGCCCGGCACCTGGGAGTGGGTGCCGGGCAGCCTGCCTGAGGCGTACGCAATTCGCCTGTGGGCCCACGATGCGCCGTGGGCGGTGGTGGGGCGGGGAGAGGGTCAGTGCGCGAGGTGCGCGGGAAGCTCGGCGGAGGCCACGAGGGGGTCGAAGCGGGACTCCAGGGCCGACCGGGCGAGGGGGATGGCCGGGCTGGTGTCCGTGAGCGGGCGGTGGCGGCAGGACGGGGAGGAGCCGTGGGCCTCGGCCCTGATGCGTTGCTTCATCGTGGGGGGTAGTGACCGTTTGTGAGACCAGCCGTCGGTGGACTGTCTTGGCAGCATCTCGTCGGTGTCGGTGTCGGTGTCGGTGCCGGTGCCGGTGCCGGTGCCGGTGCTGTCGCAGTTGCCGTTGCTGTTGCGCTCCGGCTGGGCCTGGGGTACGGCCGCGGCGGCGGTCCTGGTGGTCAGTCCGAGCGCGGTGCACAGTGCCAGGAAGGCGGTGACGATGGCGGTCCACAGCTTCATGACCTTGTTCCCGGTCATGTCCCCTCACTTTCGGGTCGGGCGATTTGCGTACTTTCCTCATGATGTGTAAGGAGGTCGCGAAGTGGTGGACCGACAGCCGTGGCGCGTCGTTCTTCGGATGAACACCACCCGGATGGGCGCAAGACGTCCGTAAAGTTCGGGAAAGGCGGGGACGGCAGCGAACATCACGGTCTGCGACATATGGTCACGTGGAGGCAGGGACCGTGTGGGTACGCCGTACTGCGGTACCCCGGGCCCGAGTTGAGGACCGACTCAGGTCGCCGACCGATATCGGTCGGTGTGTATAGTCGGGCGCCAGAGGTCCCCTACGTCAAGGAAAGACGAGGTCGCGCGGTGAAGAAGCTTCTCCTGGTCGCACTGGCCGCCATCGGCGGGCTCCTCGTGTACCGCCAGATCCAGGCGGATCGCGCCGAGCAGGATCTGTGGACGGAGGCGACTGACTCCGTGCCCACGGGTTCGTGAGGTCCGACAGACAACAGATTCGGAGCAGGCCCCGACCGCCGGAGCGGTCGGGGCTTTGTGTTGTGAAGAGGTGAGGCGCCGGATCGCGAGCGGATCGTTTCGGCCGGTCCTGCGCAAGGTGCGGGTGCCGCCGTGGCCCGCGGGGCAGGATGGGCGGCGGTTCGGGCGGCTACGGCGAGGGGGCGCGTGATGGGGTGGCGCACGGGTGCGGTACGCGGGGCGCGCGCGTACGGGCGGCCACCGGCGCGGGCGGCGGTGACCCTGTGCGCCACGGCGCTCGCACTGACGACTCCGGCGCTTTTGGTGCATGCCGCTCCGGTCTCCGCGACCGCGGACGGAACCCGGACCCCGTACGCCTTCGCCCGTGACGCCCGGACGGTCGTGGGCGCCGACGGCACCACGGACGCGCAACGGCTGGATCCGGGGCGGACGTACAGGAGCACCCTGCCCGCCGCCGGCAAGCGCTACTACCGCCTGGAACTCGACTCCTCGGCCGACGCCTATGTCTCCGCGACGGCGGTCCCCGGGGCGGGAGCACAGGTCTCCTCCTCCGACGGTCTCAAGCTGTCCGTCCAGGACGCCGACGGCACCACCTGCTCCACCGGGACCGCGCACTTCGGCCCCACCCAGAGCCCGCACCCGATCACCGCCTCGGCCTCGCGCGAGACCGGTCCCGGTACGTACGGATGCAGGGGAGCGGGCGTCTACTACGTCGTGATCGAACGGCGCGGTGTGACCCCGACCGCGCCCTCGTCCGGTGACTGGGACCTGGAGCTCGACTACGTCTTTGAGCCCGCCCTGCGGCAGCCCGGTGCGACGACCCCGCCCGGAGGCTGGAACTCCGCGCCGCCCGAGGCCGTTTTCGGGGACGCCACGCGGCGTGCGGGCGGCGCCGGATTCGTCGGTGCGAGCGCCGTGGGCCAGGGCGTCTGGCAGGACGCGTTCCGGCCCGGGCAGACCCTCTTCTACAAGGTGCCCGTCGACTGGGGGCAGCAGCTCTCCGCCACCGCCGAGCTGGGCAGCTCCACCGGGGGCGACGGCTATGTCGGCACCGCGGTCGCCATGTCCCTGTACAACCCCGTGCGGGCCCATGTCGACGACGCCGACGCCGGTTACAGCGGCGCCCAGACCTCGGCCGCGCTCGACCCGTCCGCGCCCGTCGACTATGCGAACCGCCACGCCGTCGGCGACCGTACGGGCGCGATGCGGTTCGCGGGCTGGTACTACCTCGTCGTGCACCTCGCGGCGTCCGTGACGGACAGGTTCGGGGACGGCCCGTTCGGACTGACACTGCGCGTGCGGGTGAGCGGGACGCCGAAGTCCGGGCCGGTGTACGCAGGGACGTCCGCACCCCGCGATGTGTTCACGGTGACGGCGGCGGACCGGGAGGAAGCGGCGGCAGGGGCGTCCGAGGGGGCCGGTCCGGGCGGCGGTGCCACCGGTTCCGGCGGGCCGGGCGGTTCCACGGGATCCGGCGAACCCAAAGGGGGTGCGGCGGCAGGCTCCGGCGGACCGGTCCGGAGCGGCGCCGGGGACGGTGGAAAGGACGAGAGCTCCGGGACGATGAGGCTGGTGGCGATGGGCGGGATCGGCACCGGCAGCGCCCTGGTCCTGTGGCTCGCGCTGTGGACGGTGGTCGCCCGGTGGCGGGCGCGCGGCCGGTGGGCCGGGTGACCGACGCTCAGATGCGCGTCAAGGCCCAGAACCCCACCGCGAAGCAGACGAGCGCGAGCAACAGAACCGGTATGGCGATCTTCGCCTGCGGGCCCGGGCGCCGGACGGCCGGTTTTCCGCCGCGCCGTGCGATCTCCTGCGGCCGCGTGACGGCGTGCGGGGACTGGACGGCATACGCGTAGGCGGGCCGGCGCAGCACCGGGGCCGCGGAAGGGCCGGAGGGCACATGCGTGGGCTCGGGGCGCGCTGCGTGGACCGGAGCCGGCGCCGGCGGCTGCTCTGGTGGGCGCGGCACCGTCCGGAGCGCCTCTCGCGGCAGCGGAGGCGGTAGATGGAAGCTCCCGGTGTCCGACATCGTCGGGGGCCGCTGGGACGGCGTCGGATCGACCGTGGGGCGGGGTGGTGCAGCCAGGTGTGCGGCCTCGGGGGGCACGGCGGGGGATGGGGGCGAACCGGGCTGTGCGGCGGAGGAAGGGGTCCCGGGAGCCGTCGACGGTGCGGGGGTGCCGGCGGACGCAGCCGGTGCGGACGTACTGGTGCCGGGTTGTGCGGTCGCGGCGCTGCTGGTGCCGGGTTGTGCGGTCGCGGCGCTGCTGGTGCCGGCGGCTGTGGTCAGGCCGTTGTGGGGAGCGACGGATGACAACGTGCCGGTGCCGGGAGGCGGCGGCGTGGACGGGCCGGTTCGGGGGCCTTCGGCCGCGGATGTGCCGAACCCTGTGGACGCGGCGGCGGACATACCGGTGCCGGAGGCGCTGGGCGCGGTGGTCGGCCGCGGCGGTATCGCGCCGGACATGAGCCGCGCGGGGCCGCTGCCCGTCCCGGGGGCTGTGGGCGGCCGGGGCGTGGCGGAGCCGTTCACGTCGGCGGACCCGCTCTCCTCCGTCCGCGGTCCGTCGGGCCCGAATCCCTTCGGCAGCGGCCCGAGTTGGTCGAAGATCTCGACCTGCTCGTCGTCCGGGCCGGGTTCGGGCAGCAGCTCCGCGGCGGCGGCCAGGGCCTTGCGTGCTCCCGTGGCGGTACGGAACCGGGCGGCGGGGTCCGGCTGCAACAGCGTCGCCACGACCTCCCACAGGGGCGCGGGGACACCGCGGGGCGCTCCCGGTGTGCCGTGTGCCATGAAGTGCTCGATCAGCGCCCTGGTGTCCGGCTTGGCGCCCTCCAGCAGATACAGCGCGACCAGACCGACGCCGAACAGGTCGGCCGTGAAGTCCGGGTCGGCGCCCATCATTTGCTCGGGTGCGAGATAGCCCGGCGTACCCACCACATAGTCGGTCTCCGTCAGCCGAGGCTCGCCCAGGCGCATGGCGATGCCGAAGTCGGACAGCCGCAGCCGGGGCCGGGCGGTGCCGGTGGCTTCGAGAAGTACGTTGGCGGGCTTGATGTCCCGGTGCACCACTTTCTCCGCGTGCACGGCGGCCAGTCCGGACAGCAGCTGGTCCAGCAGGGTGCAGACAAGGGCCGGGGGCAGCGGGCCGTAGTCCCCGACGAGGTGGACCAGCGAGCCTCCGGCGACGAGATCCATGGTGAACAGGACCTTGTCGTCGTCCGCGGCCCAGCTGGCGGGAGCGAGCACATGGGGATGGTCGATACGCAGCGCCTGCTCGCGCACGAACCGCAACAGCGCATGGGCGTCGCTCTGCTGCAGGACCTTGGCGGCCACATAGCGGCGCCGGCGTTGGTCCCAGGCGCGCCAGACCGCACCGACTCCCCCGCGCCCGATGGGATCGACCAGCTCGTACCGTCCGGCGAAGACCTCACCCATGGTCGTGCGTCGTGCCCCCTTCCGGACGGTGGTCAGGACTCCCGCGCACCCCCCGGCGCGAGAGTCCCCGGCAGTGCAGGTGTCGCTCAGTTCTGGTGGGACTGGTAGTGCGCGACCGCGTCGGAGGTGCGGCCGGCGCCGTACACCCGGAGGAACTCTGCCAGTTCCGGGTGGGTCGGTGCGAGGGTCTCAGCGGCCTCGATGATGTCCCCGGCCGCCGCCACCGAGCGCAGCAGCGACTGAATCTCGCGGACCACGCGCTTGACCGTGGGCACGCCCGAACTGTTCGTCGTCTGTGTCGTGTTGTTGAGCACGGAACCCCCCTGTGACTTCTTGATCTCGTCCATCCGCTCGGTCGCCTCGGCGGCGCTCACGGTGCCGTCGGCGACCTGCCCCGCCAGGTCCCGAAGCAGCTGCACCCGCTGGACCACCGCGGGATTGCCGATCTTGGCGCGCTGACCGCTCATCAGCTGTGACAGCATCGGCGCGGACAGCCCCAGCACGCCGGCGAGACGCGCCTGGTTGAGCCCGAGATCGTCGATGAGCTTACGGAAGAGCGCCCCCAACGGCTCTCCGTACCAGTTCCGCTGCAGCTCCCGCGCTCTTGCGGTGGCTTCCTGCTGTGCGGCGTCCATTGCGTCTCCCCATCGCTTCCCCAAGTACCGCGGTTCGCTGTCGCGAACCACGACGAGCATCTTACGGAGAGTGGTTGTCCACGGGGAGCCCCATCTTTTTGTGAGATACGGGGGGTGACCCGGTACGCTGGTCCGCAGCGCCCGCCGGTCTCAGTTCGTACCGGTCGGACGCGCCTCCTCCGGGGCCTTAGCTCAGTTGGTAGAGCGCTGTCTTTGCATGGCAGATGTCAGGGGTTCGACTCCCCTAGGCTCCACACCTCGGACCGGCCAGACGCCCCTCGCGGCGGCTGGCCGGTTCTGTTGTGAGGGGTGAGTCGCGCCACACCTGCGGATTTGCATTCATTGCATTTCTTTGCGCAAACACCTGCAAGGGGCACGGGTTCAGCGGCCCCTGCCCGGGTGGCGACTCCGGCTGCTTGGCGGCATGAGCTGATATAAACCGACTTATCCCCGCGTGATGCCCAAAGGTGGGTGAGTGGAGAGGTGCGCTCGGTGAGGGGAGTCTCCACGGAACTTGCACAGATGGTGCGTTGCAAACGTCATGGAACGGGGAAGGCGTAAACGCTCCGATGGGGACTCCACGGTTCGTTCCGATGTTCGGCGACCGGCGACCGGCGACCGGCGACCGGCGACCGGCGACCGGCGACCGGCGACCGGCGACCGGCGACCGGCGACCGGCGACCGGCGACCGGCGCCCCGCACTCGGTGCCCGGCGCCCCGCGCGTCCGGTCCCCACACCCCTGAGTACTGGTGTGGGTCCAGCCGCGCCCCGGCTCGGAGGGCCGGCAGACCCATTTGGCGGACCATCAGGCCATCTGCGGATCCGTTGGCGACGAACGCCGGCGGCAGGTCCTGGGCGGCGCGGCTGACCAGCGCGGTAGCGCCGAATGCCGCGCCCACCAGGGTCGGCGGGGTGCCGGGCGGCGGCGCCGTGACGTGCTCGGATCGGCTCCGCGGGGCAAGCGTCGGGCGTCAGAAAAGCTGCACGCTTTGTCCGGGTATGTAACGCTTTTTAGCATTCCGTAGGAGAGTCTTCCCGGACCCTTCCGGGGTTCCCCCCCGGCGCCGACCAGGGGCACGGCGGGGGTCTCGCGCCGCGGCGCGAAGCTGCCGAACGCCTACTGCACGCACAGCACCGCAGCAAGCCGCGATCCACATCCTGCGGAGACCACCCCCACGGGGACCACCACTGGATGGGACGATCCATGACCTCTGCCTCCGAAGACCTCCTCGACGTCCTCCGTATAGAAAAGGGCCATGCCGAGCCCGAGGAAGTGGCCGCCATCACGGCCGTCCTGCTGGCTCGTGCCGCGGCCCGGTCGTCCACGTGGGCCGCAGCCCACAGGGGGCGGAGCAAAGCCGGCTGGCGCCGCCCGGAGCGCTCCTATGGATTCTCGGCACCCCATAGTTGGCGGAGTTGAGGCCGCCGCGAAGCCGAGTGCCCCACGGTGGCGTTTCACGTGAAACGCCACCGTGGGGGCGGAGGACCCAAAGGCGGCGGCCCCCCGGGGCGGGTTGGCCCC